>AEVK01000038.1 GCA_000209515.2 gamma proteobacterium IMCC1989 | reverse complement strand
GCTGGCCAGAAAAGGTTGACCACTACACTCAGTTATCCCTCTACTTTATTTAACGTTAGGATATACATCACCGTATACACCGCACTTACCGTTAAACCCGGTAACACTGTCCAAAAAATTTCAGGGGTGCCGGTTAGTAGATTGATACCAACAGAAGTAAAAAGCAGTAAAGAGAAACCTGCGATAAACACCCACACATTTCGCCACAATGCAGTTATCGACGTGTCTGAAAGCCGCTGAAACAAAAACTCGATCACCAATGCCAACACTAAAGTGATGGTAAAACTATACCCTCCTTGCGTAACCGCAGCCGTAATAGCGCTATCCCATCCGTGGGAAAAATTAATAAAAAATGCCCATGCACCGTAAAACAAAAAGCCTGCTATGGGTGGTATCCATAGGCGTAGGGTTTTGTTGTGTATCCAAGCGGGCATTACGTGTTCTCCGATGCGATTTTTTTAGCAGTTGCGGTATCCATTTTACCCGTGCCCAGTTTCGGCAGTGCTTCTAGTATGATTAATTCACTGGGGATCATTAAGGGGTTACATTGATTATCTACCATCGCTTGGCGTACGTCACTCATACTCATGGGCTCACCGCTCGTTTCACTTGATGATGACATTAACAATACGATGCGCTCACCTTTTTTCTCGTCAGGTAAATTAACCGCGAGAATTTCTTGATTCTCACTAACGGTGTTGAGTGCTAATACCTTTCTCACCGTTTCTTCTACTGCACTTAGGCTCACCATTTCGCCGCCTATTTTGGCAAAGCGAGAGTAACGATCAACAATCGTTAAATAACCTTCTTCATCAAGAAAACCTTTATCACCGGATACATACCATCGTAGACCATCAATGACTTTAATTACCTCGGCGGTTTTTTCTGGTTGTTGTAAATAGCCCTGCATGACTTGCACACCACCAATCAAAATCATGCCTTGCTCGCCGGTAGATAACTCATTAATGGTTTCGTTGCTTCTATTGCTATCTAAACACGCAGGATCAACAATTTTAATACTCGTGCCCGGTAACGGCATTCCCACGCTACCCAGTTTTTGGCCTTGCTGCACACGGTAGCTACGCAGGTCGATAACATCCGGTAAGTTAACGCTGGCAACAGGGGCAGTTTCGGTCGCGCCATAGCCTTCGTAAATAGTCTTGTTGAACTTTTTAGCAAAGGCTTCTCGTACATCTGGTGATAACTTTTCTGCACCGGATACCACAATGCGTAAGCTATCTAACATTAAGGGATGCACTTTATGATTACGACAATATAAGCGTAAAAAAGTGGATGTGCCGCACAATAAGGTCACGCGATTTTTAGTGATCGCTTTTGCTACGCCTAACACATCGGTAGGGTCCGCATGGCACACCATAGGCAAGCCTTCGAGCAAGGGCATAAATTGCGTGACGGTTAAACCAAATGCATGGAACAATGGCAACGAAGCCATTACTACATCATTGTCTTGAGTATTTAATACATCTGCCACTTGCTTCACATTGGCGATAATATTTTGATGGCTTAGCTGCACGCCCTTGGGTAAACCTTCGCTGCCGCTAGAAAACAAAATTGCTGCGGTGGCATCACTAGGTATTGCTGTGAGCAATACCGGTTTTAATAGTGCGGCGGGCATGGCTTTAACAAGTAACCAGCGCGCTAACATTTCTGCACGACTAATGGACTGTATTAGCTCTTCTACATATACCAGCTGTACATTTTCTAATACGGGTTCTAATGGAATGCCTTTGTCCTTCAACTTTTTAATAAAACGAGCAGAGGTATAAATAGTCGAAATTTCCGCCTGTGCTATCGCCGCCGCAATAGCATCGGTACTCGCGGTATAGTTTAAATTAACAATCGTTTTACCTGCCAACAGTGTTGCCATATTGGTTAGCACACCGCCCGCACCAGCAGGCAATAACACCCCTATATTTTGTTCTGATGCACACGAGCTTATACGTTTGGCTATTGCACTGGCAGCCGCTAACGCCTTACTGGCCGACAATTGACTACCCATTAGCGTGTCGGTAATCGCCGGATTGCTATCGCCTTGCGACTTCACTCGATCTATCCACGTCGCGGCAATATTCGATTGCGAATGAATATGCGCATCCCATGCATGAATAGATAAATCAAACACACGGCGCTTAAGCACATCAGTACTGGTGTCTTTTGGCATTGCTTCGCCAAAGGCAATCATCACATCGCGGGTATAGCCTGTTGTGCGCGTACTTTTAATGCGGGTAGACGAGCGTGAAAACTGGCTGCCCCATAATCCATGCAGATAAAAGGGAACGATACAAATAGACTCGTCATGGCTTAGCTCAACAGCGCGCTCATACCCTTTACGAAAAGTCGCCATATTACCCGTGCGACTTAATGTCCCTTCGGGGAATAAACACACCACTTTTCCGGCGTCTAATAAGGCAGCGATGTCTGCTAGCGCGGCTTTACTTTGCGCACCCGCTTGAATAGGGATACAACCCACAAGCTTTAAAAACCATTGTAAATACCAACGATCATAAATCGATTTTTCCATTACAAAATGTACCGGGCGCGGGCAGGCAATTTGAATAATTGCCCAATCAACAAAACTAATATGATTGCCCAGTAATAACACGCCGCCTTTTTGGGGAATATTTTGCATGCCTTGCACATCGGTCTTGTAGTGACGTGACATCACAAAACCTAAGCCAAAACGAATTAAGCTTTGTGGCAAGGTAATCACCGTATAAAGACCACCCACTAAGGCGATCACCGCAATGAGCTGTAATAGTTGTTGGCTAGCAATATCTGCTAATGAAAACGCTACCGTGAGAGCCAAGAAACTAAGCATGGCAATATTTTGAATTAAATTATTCGCCGCTAGAGTTTTTCCTAAGTCTTTATCTTTCGCGTGATATTGAATCAGCGCATTAAGCGGAATAATAAATAAACCACCCATCACACCTATCCATAAAAAATCAAATGCTAAGGTAAGTGCAGAATCTAACTGCGGCAGTATAAATAAACCAATAGCTAAACCGATAGCACCAATGGGGATAATGCCGGTTTCAATATAGTTTTTTGAACAACGCCCAGCGATCAACGAACCAATAGCAATACCGACACCGGTTGCAGCCAAAACACCTTGAATCACAATGGTATTTAGCTCACCCAAAGAATCTTTCGCAAAGGCCGGAAACGCCGCTAGCATCACCTGCCCCACAGACCAGAACATCGCTAAGCCAATAATAGATAAACGAATGCTAGAGTTGCGCAAGACGAAGAGCAAAGAACTACTCTCCTCAGCAGTAGCGGTATTGGTCAATTCATTTGCAGAGCTGTCGATTTTTGCCGCTACTTGCACCGCTAACTTCGCATCCGTTTTTTCAATCCCATCCACATTCGGTAAGCGATACACCATCACAAGTTCGATCACACTATTCAGTACTAATAAAAAACCCGCTGGCACCATCGCTTGTAACACCTCCCCCTTACTCGCAGGACTTCCATTTACCATTTCTGGAAACCACATTTCAAACAATATAGAGAAAACAAATGTGCCGGATAAAATGGCGATAATCGCAATGGCTTGTACTAGGCCATTGGCTTGCGCTAAATGTTGTTTTCCAAAGAAACCTTTTAAATACGCTAACTTAGCCGGAGAATAAAATGCCGACTGTGCGGCAAGCAAAAAGGTCATACCGAAGGCAAACCAAAACCAACCCATTACATAACTTATAGTAATGAATACAGTTAAGGCCACCGCTGCCCACGCCGAAAATCGCATTACCCGATGCTTAGGCACACGATCGGACACCATCCCCGCAGGAAGAAATAATAAGATAAAGGGTAATAAAATAAGCGCATTAATGATGGCAGTAAAAATCACTAACTCGCCGCCGTCGTGAATTTTAAACAGTGTATTTTGAATAATGATTTTATGCCCAAGATCCACAAAGGCATTCAGAAAGACAGCCACTAAAAAAGGAATGGCAAAAGGGGTTTTAAACAATGTTTTCATGGTGAATGATCCTAGCCGCTTACAAATTATTTATTGTCTTCAGTCGGTGTAGAATCTTTTAGTGCGTGCTTGTCTCCGCTCATTCCATCCATACATTCTTTGGATGTGAATACAACATCGGCTCTCTCACCTTCCGCTTCTGTAGTTAAATCCCATGGTAAAAATAGGGTATCTAACATAAATGATAAAGGTATATCAGCAATAACAAATGGAGCAGGTAAAAACAATGCTGTACCACTAACCGCCAGCATACAAGGAGCAGAAGAAATAGCACTTTCTGTACCACTGTATGGATGGCCGAACTCCCCTTCAATGTGACTAGACATCGAGGCACACCCAGACACCGTTAAAACAAATAACGACATTATTATGGTTTTCGTAACTTTCATATTTAATACCCATGACAGTATGATTAACGTAAACAGATAATCTACTGCTACAGACACGTTTACCACCTTAACGCTAAAAGTCTATTTTTATTACACCAAAAGCATTACCATACGATACTTTTTGGTTTTTTTTCAACATTCTCCTGCAGATTAGATATCGCATTCATTAAAGGTCTTGTATTTGATATGACTCAAACCCCCGCACTGATTAGCACCCTAAAAAAGCAGCTTAAAGCACAAGGAAAGACTTATGCCGATGTCGCCACGACCTTAGACATGAGCGAAGCCTCTATTAAACGCTTATTTACCGATCAATCTTTTAGCTTGCAGCGATTAGAAGCCATCTGCCAACTGATTAACTTACAACTATCAGAGCTAGTTGCGTTAATGGAAAAAGAACAGCCTCAACTGCAGCAGTTAACACTGGAGCAAGAACAAGAGCTAGTGAACGATACTCTATTACTGATGATTGCCATTCAGGTGATGAACGGCCATAGCTTTGGGGATTTATGCCATGATATCGACATTAGCGAAACCGATTGCATACGCAAGCTGGCGCAACTAGACCGCTTACACGTGATCGAATTACTACCAAACAATCGCATTAAATTATTAATCGCACCAAATTTTCGTTGGCAAGTGAATGGGCCTATACAACGCTTTTTCCAACGTCATGTAGAGCAAGATTTTTTTCGTTCGACATTTAAAGAAAATGATGAAAAGCTATTAGTGCTGAATGGAGAACTGGGGGACTTTTCCCATCAAGAAATGCAACGCAAAATAGACAAACTCGCCAAAGAATTCAACGCCCTAGCCCATCAGGATTCTCAACTGCCAAAATCACAACGGAAGAATATTACCGTGGTACTAGCCTCTCGTGCTTGGCAGTTTAAGCTGTTTGATGAGTATAGAAAGAAAGCAAAAATAAGTTAAAGACATGCATTAAAGAAATAGTTTAAAAAAGAAGGTTAAGAAGTACACATAAACTAGAGGCCATCAAAATTTTCAGCTTCTTTTAAACGATAGTGTTTTCTATCATGTCTCGAGCCACTCGATACCATTCATTATTCGATATATCTACTATTTCACTTTCACTTGGCAGCACTGTCTCGTCTATATGTTCTGCTGTCATTGGGTGATACTTTCCCACACAGAGGTCTAGAGCTTTTCGACTTGGGTTTTGTGCGTAGTTGCCGCGATGTATCATTTGGGCATTGAAAATCAAGATGTCGCGGGGAGATAAGTCTATTAACGTCGCATTGGGTAACGGCTCGCTATTTTTGTGATTGTTTTTTTCTAGCCTTATATTATGTTCTAACTCTGTATCCCAGCGTTGATGTGTACCAGCAATTAACTCAACCCCTTTTTCTGACAACAAAGGAATACGCACATGTAGACTAAGTATATTGTGCAGTTCGGCACGCTGAATCGTGTCAGCGATTGGACTGTATTGCATATCTCTATGCCAGTATGGTAAACGCTCGCTATTGGATGGGTTAAAAAACAGTTGGGTATTATGAAAGTAAATGCCAGAACCAAATAGTTCCTCAAGTAAGGTCGTTAGCTTTTTTGATGCGATAGCCTCGAAGAATTCTATTCGCTCATCTGGTTGCGCTTCAAAGTACTCGGGACTGGTAAGGGAATGCATATTAACCAGTTTATGCTGATAAATATCCGCCGCGTTATCCTTCGACCACTCGTCATAGATTCGATCCACATGAATGGCTAATGCATTAAGCTCTGTATCGGTAAAAAAATTGCGCAATACTACATAACCATGCTCTTGGTAATGTTTCATATAATACTTTTCTTGTTTCATCAAGCCTCCTGTCTACTGCTGTCTCACAAAAACCTGCCAATAAATATTCTTTTCATTAGCTTTTACGCTCAACGAGCAAGCCAACACCAATTATGCCTATCAACGCCGCACAACCGCGATTAAATAGTTTTCTCATATCGGGCTTTGAAAACCAATAACGCAGGTAAATACCAACGCTTGCAAAAATAGTGATGGCAACCCACTCTAAACACAAAAAAATCGTACCTAAAACAAAAAACTGATGGCCTGTATCATGAGTAGGATCAACGAATTGCGGGAGAAACGCGGTGAAAATCAATATGGCTTTAGGATTACCTATCGCTAATAGAAATTCTTGCTTGGCGAGTTGATAGAGTGTTTTATTTTTTTGTTCTGGATCAACTTCCTCTGAAACATTTGAAGTCCATAGTTGATAGGCAACCCAAAACAAGTAGACTGCTCCAATCACTTTAATGACTAAAAATAATACTTTAGATGCATACAAAATGGCAGCTAAACCCGTAGCCGCCAAAAATATCATGACAGTAAAAGCAGCAAGTCTTCCTATCCCTGCACCAACGGCATAGCCAAATCCAAATCGTTGCGCAATGCTAATGGATAGCAAGTTATTAGGCCCCGGCACCATATTCAAAGCAAAACACGCAGGTAGAAATAAACTGAGCATCAAAAAATCCATTCGTTATTTACCTTTTACTATTTATCTTTTCACATTCACATAGGTCTATTCGGTCTCAACCATCTAAGTAGACTAATTACTATTTACTTAATGAGACACCTCAACCAATATACCACTGGTAAGAGTCATTAAATCATCAGGGCTTAGTTCTATTTCTAGCCCTCTGCGCCCCGCACTGATATAGATGGTAGAGTAATTTTTGGCCGAGGCATCAACAACTGTTTTGAGTCGTTTCTTTTGACCCAAAGGGCTTACTCCACCTAATACATAACCGGTTGAACGCTCCACATCAGGTTTATTTGCCATCGTCGCTTTCTTTGCGCCTACCGCCTTAGCCATAAGCTTCATACTCAGCATAGAGGACACAGGAATCACTCCTACCGCTAGCTCTTTACTATCGAGCTCTACCACTAAGGTTTTAAACACTCTCGCTTCAGCAACCCCCATTTTCTCGGCAGCTTCCACTCCATACGACTCGCTAGAATCATCATGGGGGTACTCGTGGATGTTATGGGAGATTTTATGCTTTTTGGCAATATTGATTGCGGGAGTCATTTTGAGCTATTGAGCCTTGAGTTAAGTACCGCAGTAAAGATCTGTATAGGTCTAGTATTAAGCCCACTTAATACCATCTGGCAGTATATAGCTGCTAAATTCTACATGTAGCACTCTACGCTGGCTAGGGTGTGTCCCTCGGCTTGATGAATGAAGAATATGTGGTCGCATAACTAGCGCTGAACCACGCTTAGCAATACATTCTATTGGTGTCTTAGACTTAACATATGAGGCTATCTGGCTTTGAGGTAGCACTCCGCTTTCATGGCTCTTAGGCAGTACCTTTAAACAGCCATTCTCTTTGGTTGATGCATCAAGGTGAATTCGAAAAGTCACCATTTTATTTAACACATCAATCGGTGGCTGCACATGATGAACATTATCTTTTATACTCCACGGCCCCCAACCAGACCTATCAAAGCGCTTATTTACACAGACCGTGTTATCTTGGTGCCAAGATACCAACCAATTACTTTCGAGTGTTTTGTTGAAAAAAATTGCCCGTACAAAACTAGGCTTTTCTTGTAAATACGAAGTTGCTGTTTTGAGTAAAGAAGGTGAGGATATAAACGTATTGATGGAAGCAATTTTTTTCTCTGCATTTCGAATCCCTCCAACACCAAACGGAAAATGAGTGCTCTCAAGTTCATGAAGAATAATGAGAATCTCATCTTCAGAGATAAAGTTTTCTATTATTTCAAACCCATTCCCTAACATGATCACCTTGCTTTATGGCTGAATGACATATCACATAGTCGTTGCATAAAAAAATATCAACGCACCCACAACGGTCAGTATTGTAGAAGCCATATTACGCGCTTTGGTGGACATTGGCACATTGGGATAATGGCGTATGAGATCTCCCGTTAGCCACAACAAAGGAAACAAGCAGGCGAGCCATGCGGATATTCCAAGTAATGCCAATGATCCTTCTCTGCCGGGAATGACGATGCCTTCAGATAGCGCACCAAATAGAAAATACCCCAGCATTAAAAAAGGAATGGCACAGTGAATAAACGCTTTAGTCTTCGATTGTATTACTTCGCTCATATAGTATTTGATACCTTAATATTACTAAAAAAATCATTAAAGACGTTGTTCACAACGCGGTTAAAAAGTTAAGGCGCTAAGCGATCTATTTTCCAATCATGTTCCACTTCACTTTGCGTATATTGAAAGCGGTCGTGTAGACGATGCTCTCCACCTTGCCAAAACTCGATGCAGCTAGGCTTGACCCGGTAGCCACCCCAGAAAATAGGTAGTGGCGCATCGCTTTCTACATACTGTTCTTGTAATGCGGTGAACTTTTCGAGCAAATGATCTCGCGATGGAATAACTTGGCTCTGCTCTGATGCCCACGCCGCCAATTGGCTTTCTTTAGGCCGAGAGGCAAAATAACGGGCTACTTCTTGCTCATCCAATAGGGTCGCCTTGCCTTGTACTCGCACTTGTCGCTCTAATGGATACCAAGGGAAGTGCAAGCTAACATTGGGGTTATTAGCAATTGCCCTACCTTTGATGCTTTGCTTGTTGGTGAAAAAGACAAAGCCTTGTTCATCTACTTGCTTGAGCAAAACGATACGCTGATTAGGCCAGCCGTTTTCGTCTACGGTGGCGAGTGTCATCGCGGTTGGGTCAGATAGGCCTGATGCAATGGCCTGCTGGAGCCATGTTTCAAATTGCGCGATAGGGTTGGTATTAAGACCTTTGCGGCGCAAACCGCCTTGTATGTATTCCCGTCGATAATCTTGTAACTGCATAGGTTCACCGCTGTAGACAATAGATGGTAGAAATAAAGTGTATATGAAGGAATCATAAAATATCACTATATGATGCACAACTAACACAGAGGTTTTATGTTGATCTTTTACGTGCTGCTGCCGTTTTTATCTTACTCTGTATTCAGTCGCTTTACGGCCAATTATTTTACCAATAAACCCTTTCATAAGAACTAATTAGCGTATTAATGGTCTAGTATGTCACGCTTAACAACTATTCCTTCTCTGATCCATGACCTACTAAAGAAAACTCCATGAAAAAATATTTTATTGGCTTATTTATCTTAATTTCAATTGGCATTGCTTTAGCCTATATTACGATCAAACAAAATATGTTGCTAGACGACGAGGTTTATTTAGAAACGACTGAATCTGTCAGAAATCTCAAATTACTCGACAATCAGATCAACCTCTTACTTTTTGGTATTCGTTACGCTAATTATAGCGATTACAACACAATAGAAGATCGTACGATTGCGCTATCCGATGAATTTGATAACTTACGTTATGAAGCATTGTTTGAAGAGATTGAGTCTAGCGAAGCATTAGGTAATGCGACTATCGGTTTTGAAAAAGAGTTGGTTAAAAAACAAGATCACATTGATAACTTTATCGAGAATCATCAACGACTGGTGGAAGCCAATAACGATTTTTTGCAAGCATCAGAAGTCAACTCCCCGATTAACCAGATCGTAGAAAAACTCTCGCTGCGCCCTGAAATCATTAGTATTAACATTAACTTTTACCGCTATTTAGAACAAAGTGATATTGATAATCGCAATTTGCTCAATGATGATATTGGCCGAATTCAAGGCATGATAGAAAATTATAGCGATGAAGAGCAAGATGTAGTTTTTGCTTATATTAAAACATTATCCGATATTATTTTAACCACAGAAGAAACCCAAAAATATTTTTTACGCGCGACACAGCAAGAAACTGGCGATAGATTAAATGCATTAGAAAGCGCTTATGTAAACTATCATAATATATTGATTGAAAAAGCCAATAAGATTCGTAATGCTCTCATTATCTATGGATTAGTATTATTAGTACTGCTCACTATTTTTGCTTACTTGCTTCGTAGACAATATGCAAACTTAGAACAACAAGTCGCTGATAGAACTGAAGAAATCCAACAAACCTACAATGATTTACAGGAATCTCAAGAGCAGCTAATACAATCAGAGAAAATGGCATCGCTAGGTGAAATGGTGGCCGGTGTTGCTCACGAAATCAATACGCCTTTAGGTTATGTTAATAGCAACATCACCACTAGCGCCGCTAACTTAGGCGATATGACAGCCGTGTTTGAACAATTTGACGCGGTATATCAAGAAGCCTGTAAAAAGCCACGAAACAATAAAGCCTTATCTACCGCCCTATCCAGCGCTCTACGTTCATACAAGGCTGTTGATAGCGATGGTGTAGTGGAAGAAACCCAACAGTTGCTAGAAGACAGCCACCATGGCATTGGAGAAATATCACAGCTAGTGATGAGCTTAAAAGACTTCTCTCGCCTTGATCGACAGTCAACAGCAGAAGTAGATATTCATGACTGCATTGAGAATGCGGTAAAGATTGCGAGCAACCCAATTAGAGAAAATAATGTCACGATAGTGAAAAATCTGTCGGATTTACCTAGCTTGGTCTGTACACCATCGAAACTTAATCAGCTGTTTTTAAATATCATCACCAATGCCGCACAAGCTATGAAAGAAAACGGGGGCGAACTGCGTATTAGCACACAACAACAAGACGATAATCTTGTGATTGCCTTTGCTGACCAAGGTGTGGGTATGGATCAGGCCACCCAACAAAAAATGTTCGACCCGTTTTTCACGTCCAAACCCATTGGCGAAGGCACTGGCTTAGGAATGTCGATTGCTTATAAAATAGTGCAAGCACACAAGGGCAAGATCAATGTATCGTCTATACTTGGTAGCGGCACAACCATTGAAATTGTATTGCCGCTTAACCCATAACTCTTATGCATATAGTAGTGATATAAACAGCACACATATTGATATGTTTTTACCCATTAGCAGGTTCACTTAATGACAACTGAAAAAAAATATAGCGTTCTTTTTGTTGATGATGAAAAACGCATACTAACCGCATTACGTTCTATTTTTCGACGCGAATACGATGTACATATCGCTAATGGCGGTGAAGAAGCTTTAGCCATTCTTGCTGAAAATGAAATCAATGTCATCGTTAGTGACCAACGTATGCCGAATATGCTGGGGAACGAACTATTAGCTGAGGTACACAAGCTTTACCCTAAAACGATGCGTTTATTGCTCACTGGGTTTATGGATAAAGAAGCGATTATTCGTACTATTAACGAAGGGGAAATTTATCGCTTTATTAATAAGCCGTGGCGCAATGACGAAATACATAAAACCATTGCCGAAGCAGCACTAGCCTCTGAATTTGACGTAATAGAGAATATTGATCATCAAGCCGTCAACGAGGAAGGCAATACTTTTTTAAAGGATATTGCAGGCAATAACCCTGATCAAGGTATTGTTATGATGGGCAGCAGCCAAGAGTTGCGCAATCAAATTCGCCAAGTATGCCGCCAGCACGACATTAATATTTACGGGACGCAGAGTATTCCTCAGGCAGTCGGAGTAGTTTCTGCTCGTTCAGCGATTGGGGTTGCCATTATTGAGCTGCCTGTTAATACTGATGAAGCCATGCAAACGATTAACGTGCTAAAAGAAAAGCGCCCCGAATTAATCTCTATCGTATTAACCACTGAAACCGATGCTGAAACTGCCGTGGAATTAATCAACTCTGGACAGGTGTTTCGCTATTTAGCGAAGCCGTTAGAGGACAAGCAATTAGAAACCGCCATTGAGCAAGCCTTTACGCGACATCATGTATTAACAACCCACTCTGGCGCAAAAAAACGCTACAAAGTTGAAAAAACAACGCGCTCCATTACCAGTAGCATTAAAGAACTTTTTTCATCTTTTGGGCGCCTAGCTAAAAAAGCGTAGGTCATGATTTGGCTTATGGTCATTTGAAATCGTTGGTATATCTCATGAAAACACACACATTACTTCCATTTTTTTTAGGATTGATTTTATCCGCTTATAGCCTCTCAACCCTAGCTGTTGACCCTGTCTACACAGGCGGCTCTGCTAGAGCAGCGATTAAAGGGTATGACACGGTAGCGTATTTTACCCAAGGTGAAGCAGTAAAAGGGACAGAAGAATTTAGCTACAAATATTTAGGCGCGACATGGTGGTTCTCCTCAGAAGCACATAGAAAACTATTTATCGCATCGCCCGAAAAATATGCCCCGCAATACGGTGGCTACTGCGCCTATGCGGTTTCTCGTAATACAACCGCATCAATCAAGCCAAAAGTATTTGATATTCACGAAGGTAAGCTATACCTAAATTACAACAAAGGTGTGCAAAAGCGTTGGCTAAAAAATAAAACGGAGAGGATTGAAAACGCAGATGATAACTGGCCTAAACTGTTGGACAACTAAATAATTCAATAACTAACCGTAATATTTTATTATGCAGTATGTGGCAACCGGCTTATCGGTTAAGGCATTTTTTTGAATGTATACACATCGAAGCGTGTTGATTTTCCTTCGAAGACAACGTTGGGGGCAGGCAAATGTAGATCTGGATACTGCACATGAATAGCAGGGGCTTTTCTCGGGCGTTTTACGACTACGCGGTACTGTGCTTTGGTTAATGCTAAAGATAATATTTCGCCTGCATCGTCATCACTCCCCACTAAAGAGTGAAACGCTTTCATACTTTTATTCACTTCGGCCTTACTCGTTCGCTCTGGAAACATGGGGTCGAAATAAATAACATCCGCAGGCTGCTCTAACTGCCGCAAATAGTCTCCACCTTGTAAATGTTGTAGCGTCATACGCTGCAAAATATCATGGAGTTCAGGGTCAGCACTTAAACCAGCTCTACGTAAACCATCCTCTAATAAGGTATGTACGATTGGTGAGCGCTCAACTAATGTCATTTCACAACCCAATGTTGCCAACACAAATCCGTCCTGCCCCAAACCTGCCGTTAGATCAACAATGTGCGGGCGATAAGCGCCTTTAACGCCTATCGCTTTGGCAATCATTTGACCCTTTCCTCCACCGAATTGACGGCGATGAGCGCTAGCGCCTTGTGCAAAATCGACCCGTATTGGCCCTGGCGCTTTTTTACCCGTTGCCTGTAAGCCAACGCCTTGTACTCCGACCATTAATACAAAACTACCGCTATCTAGTTGTGAAGGCGCCTTGGACAGTAACGGTTGCTCTGGTGGTAAAAAAGATTGTTGAGATAATTGCTGAGAGAGCTGTTGGGCTTGCTTGAGAACGGCGGTGTCATCGCAATACACCCCCAAGAAAGAGGAGGTGTTAGAGGTATTATGAGAGAGGTTATCTGTGACCACTTAAAGAAAACGCAAAGAGAATATCAGGCGAACATGAGACCGAGTGTATTTCGGTGCTGGTACATCACATTCATGATAACAGGCTCTTGGTTAACCGCACCCGCCACTTTAATAAAACGTACATTGACCTGTGTGCCCACTGGCGGCATGGTTTGACCATCTAGCTGAACAGAAGCACCGCCATCGGAAATATCTTGTGTTGACCCAATCATCGTACCAATAGCAGGATGTGATATTTCCACTCGTATTGCTGCCGCTTTACGCTCAAAACGGCGACGTTCGTCGATCATATTGTTATTTGCATGATCGTTATTAATACCGGAAATATAAGTCATTGCTACCTGCAAGCTGGGAAATAAAATAATAAGGGTCTATATACTCAATTTAGGCAATATTGCCCAATAAAGCAAATATTTGGCTATTAAAATGATAGACCTAAGCGCTTACCCACCATTTCATAAGACTCGATAACATTGCCTAAACCTTGGCGAAATCGATCTTTATCTAATTTTTCACGGGTATCTTTATCCCACAAACGACAGCCATCGGGTGAAAACTCATCACCTAAAATCACTTCGCCATGGTAAATGCCAAATTCTAATTTCGAATCGACTAGTAGCATATTACCCTCTAGGAATAACGCTTTCAGTATTTCGTTGACCTGAAAGGTCAGTTTTTTCATCACAGACAATTGCTCCGCCGTGGCCCAACCAAATGATTCGATATGGTAGTCGTTAATCATGGGGTCGCCCAGCTCATCATTTTTCAGGAAAAACTCAAATGTTGGCGGTGTTAGATCAATACCTTCCTCCACACCTAAACGGCGGCACAACGAACCTGCTGCAATGTTACGCACCACGCATTCTACCGGAATCATATCCATCTTTTTAACGAGGCACTCCTCATCGGAGAGCAGTTTTTCGAAGTGCGTAGGAATACCTGCAGCTTCTAATTTTTCCATAATAAAGGCATTAAATTTATTATTTACCATGCCTTTACGGTCTAGTTGTTCAATAATTTTTCCGTCAAACGCCGACGTATCGTTGCGAAAATGTAACACCAATAAATCTGCATCATCGGTGGTGTAAACTGATTTAGCTTTGCCGGCATACAGTTCTTGACGTTTTTCCATCGTAATTACCTAGTGTGTGTAGTGGTTGCTTCTTGTTAGTTATGACTAATATTTTCTATTTGTTAACTGATCTGTTCATTATAAGGTGACAAGCTTATCCAATCAAAGCCATCGTCTTGACAGGCATAAACGACATTTTTAATCGAGGCCAGCACATCGTTAAACGCTTGCTGTGCCAGCTCAACGCTATTGTTCTGTCGGCTAATATGCGCGACGACTAAATGCTGTAATTTCTGCCTATCGACTGACTCCAAAAACCGCGCCGCTTGCTGATTACTTAAATGTCCCCAAGCACCACCAACGCGCTGTTTTAGTGAAAAAGGATAAGCGCTTGACGCCAACATCGCGGGATCATGATTAGCCTCTAAAATAAGCGCATCACAGGATTGGTAATGCATTTCTACATGAGGGCTTATATTGCCAAGGTCAGTTAGAATACCTAAGCGTTTATTATCACATTCGATAATAAATTGTGCCGGTTCGCTGGCATCATGTGGCACAGCAACAGGCGTAATATGGAAAGCATTTATATCAAACGGTTCATAGCGATGAATAAGACGAACATCATCTAATGCTCCTATTTTTTTACTACGAAACGTGCCAGCAGTAATATAAACTGGGAGATTATATTTACGCGCTAAGGGCCCCACACCTTTGATATGATCGCCGTGCTCATGTGTCACGATAATGGCATCGAGATGAGAAGGCGTTAAATCTAAACGGGCTAATCTACGCTCAGTTTCTTTTATGGTAAAACCACAATCAATTAAAACGATAGTGCTGCTTGTATTCACATCACTATCTTTATCCGAGACAAGAGTACGTACCACCGTACCATTACCTTTACTGCCACTACCTAACGATGAAAAGGCTATTGCCACAATAGTTGTACCTTAATTAAGTTACGTCTTCGTACAACAGATTAATACAACTGTTTTTTAATCGTATCAAGCAACACTTTCGCTTTAGCCGACGCTAACGGACGACCATAACCATCACGTAAATATAAACGCTGTTTATTTTCACCCATTTTTCTTAACACTAACAAATAACCAGGAATACCTGACAACTTTTTAGCCTCCGCTCCAGAGCGAGGAAATAACGCGTTAACAGGTTCCTCATTAGGTAAGCTCGCTAAAATTTCGGCTAAGGGGTAAGGACTATCATTTTTCAAAAATTGTACTGTGGCGATATCATAGATAAAGCCAGCCACTTTACTCGTGAGTGATTTCTTTTCTTGTTTTTCATCTTCATTAAAATAAATAACACCTGCGGACTCATCATAATCATAGGTGACAAACTGGCTATCATTAAGGCTATTTAACAACACATTATAGGCACGCTCTTTACCGACCAATAAATCAACTACCGGCTCACCCTCTACGCTGTTAGAAATACTTTTAGGCGAAAAAGAAATAGCGCTAGCAATTAACGAGTCACCCAATGCTTTTTGATTAGAAATTACTTTAGCTATTTGCTGGAGCAACCAGAGTTCATGGCTTGTGCTCTCAGAATATTCTGGCCACACTGTATTCGCTGGAATAGAGGATTTAACCGCGCCTTGGATATTTACCGCGTGAATTTCTGTCAGCTCAGGCTGTAAACCTGCTTCCAGATGCAACTGATAACGATAGGCTTGATTATATTCAGCTGCTTCATTTACCCACTCGGTCTCAATAATCGCAGCACTTGGATCTTGTTTTAGAGTGCTAATTTGGCGTGACTGTAAAAATATCAGCAGCTGTGACCATGTAGCAGACGCTTCTTTAGGCACGACCAACCACGACTTCCCTTGGAAGGTCTGTATGCGTGGCTCAATAATGGTCTGTCGTGATGCTAGTGTGGGCGGCAACGGCTCAGCAAATTCACCCGTAGCCAAACGCCCATCTCCCTTTGGTATGACATAAATCTGACCTAATGCCTGATTATCTAATCCATCTGGAACCACTACTGGCGGTAATGTTCTTGCTTCTAAATAAGCATCATTACTAGAACAAGCTGACAACAACAGCGCGGCTGCAAACAGGGCGATGCTATATGGTGTAAGTGATGTAGAGAGTGTTATTTTTTTAGAGAACAAGTGTATTTCCATCTAGAGTCATTAACTGATTTTAATTATTGGGATTAGTTTCGCTTTATTTAAGCAAACCTAAACTGGTCATTACGCTTAATAAGGCGGGCTGAAATTTCTCGGACAAAGGTGTCAATGGTAAGCGAATCCCCGACGGGATTAACCCCATTTGATTCATCGCCCACTTAACTGGAATAGGATTAGATTCGGTAAACATATTGTTATGCAAGGGCATCAGTTTTGCCTGCAATGCTTCTGTTGCAGCATGATCTCCCGATAAGCCTAAGCGACATAATTCTGCCATCTGCTGAGGTGCGATATTAGCGGTCACCGAAATATTGCCTTTGCCGCCTAAAAGAATAAGCTGATGCGCTGTTTCATCGTCACCAGACAGTACTAAAAAATCTTCCGGCGCGTTATCAATTAACTCTTTGGCTCGTTCCATATCACCGGTCGCATCTTTAATCGCAATAATATTCGGATGGCTGGCCAAACGCAGAGCAATATCATTACTCATATCCGTAATGGTACGTCCGGGAACATTATAAAGAATTTGTGGTACATCAACTGAATTAGCAATATGTAAAAAGTGCTGATACAAGCCTTCTTGCGTTGGTTTATTGTAATACGGTACGACTAACAAACAGGCGTCAACCCCCAAAGATTTAGCTGCTTGAGTGAGTTCTATGGCTTCGCTAGTAGAATTAGCACCCGTGCCCGCAATAACCGGGATTCGGCCATCCACTTGTTTAACAACCGCCTCTATCACCTTCAAGTGCTCATCTACAGACAACGTCGCCGATTCACCCGACGTGCCTACGGCAACAATACCATCGG
>AEVK01000039.1 GCA_000209515.2 gamma proteobacterium IMCC1989 | reverse complement strand
TTAGCCATATTCACCTGCCGGTACAAAGTGGCTCTGATCGCATTTTAATGGCGATGAAACGCGGCCATACGGTTTTAGAATATAAGTCTAAGCTACGCGCACTGAAAAAGATTCGTCCAGATATTAGTTTCTCCTCCGATTTTATTATTGGCTTCCCCGGTGAAACGGAACAAGACTTTTTAGGCACAATGAACCTAATTCAAGACATGAACTTTGATATGTCGTTCAGCTTTGTTTATAGCGCTCGTCCGGGCACACCCGCTGCAGACTTGCCGGATGACACACCAGAAGAGATTAAAAAACAACGTTTAAAAATATTACAAGATCGTATTAATCAACAATCGTTTGATATTAGCCGAAAAATGGTTGGCAATGTTGAGCGAGTGTTAATCACGGGCTATTCTAAAAAAGATCCGGGACAGCTATCAGGCCGCACCGAGAATAATCGCATCGTGAATTTCCGTTGTGACAATGCCGAGTTGATTGGTAAGTTTGTTGATATTGATATTCAAGAAGCCTTGCCTAACTCTTTACGCGGCGTACTTGTTGGCAATGAAATTGATGGCACGCTTCAAGAAAAAATATTACATGCGGCTGACTAAGTACACTCATATAAGCATAGCCATATAAGCATATTGAAACTTTTACTTGCAATACGGAACGGAGAAATAGAACACTTTGCCTACACCTAAAACGCCCAAAAACAAGAACACCGGTACTGCGAAAACCAAGAGTGATGCTAAAGCAGATAATAACACTGACGTAAAAAACAGTACTCAATCGAGCGCCAAGGTTAGTCAAAAAGTCATCACACTAGAAGGCGCAACTGCACAAGAAATTGCGATGTTTTGTGGGCAATTCGATGAGCACATTCAACAAATTGAAAACCGCCTTTCGGTACGCATTTTACATCGTGGCGAACGTTTTTCGATTGAGGGCGCTGCCAATAAAAACAACGGGGAAGCTGCCTTAAGTGCCACAAAAATTCTACGCTGCTTATTCGATGACTTGCGTAAGGGTGAAGAAATTACACCAGATCATGTACACCTCACGATTCAACAATTTTATCAGGGCAGCAACCATTCGGGCGCTAACACTAGCCTTAGTGCATCGCCACAGTCGGTATACGGTAAAGACATTGATAGCGACGACCTCACGATTATTCGCACCAAAAAAATGTCGATTAAGCCCCGCGGTCTTAATCAGCAATCTTATGTGCGCGCGGTACTCACTAATGATATTAACTTTGGCGTTGGCCCCGCTGGTACGGGCAAAACCTATCTTGCTGTTGCCTGTGCTGTACAAGCCTTATTAAATGACGAAATAGAACGTATTTTGTTGGTGCGCCCTGCTGTAGAAGCGGGTGAAAAACTGGGGTTTTTACCCGGTGACTTATCGCAAAAAGTGGATCCATATTTACGCCCATTATTTGATGCGCTATACGAAATGATGGGGTTTGAAATCGTAGACAAGCTTATCGAGCGAAATATTATCGAAGTCGCACCACTAGCCTATATGCGTGGTCGCACACTAAATAATGCTTTTATTATTTTGGATGAAAGTCAAAACACTACCCGTGAACAAATGAAAATGTTCCTGACCCGTATTGGTTTTGGTTCAACAGCAGTGATTAACGGTGATCCAAGCCAAATAGATTTACCTAGAGGCCAAAACTCTGGCCTTAGACATGCTTGCAGTGTATTGGAAGGCGTAACAGGTATTAGTTTTACTTACTTCACCTCTAAAGACGTGGTGCGTCACCCGTTAGTACAACGTATTGTTGATGCTTATGATCGATTCGATGACAGCACGCCCAAGTGACAGACGTAATGACTAATACAATAACAATATCGGATGTAGATGCGATTATCGATCGTCAGAATGCGTCTTCTAGCGCAGATTATTTACCCAATGAAGACGACCTCGTCCGCTGGGTGAATACCGCTCTGACACACCCCCAAGTGTTTGGCGGTGTGTTACTCAATAAGCCGTCACTAGTGCAGGCCGAGCTAACCATTCGTTTAGTAGATGAACCAGAAAGCCAACAGCTCAATAACGACTATCGCCAAAAAGACAAGCCAACTAACGTGCTATCTTTCCCTGCTGACCTGCCCGATATTGTTGATTTGCCCTTACTGGGCGATTTAATTATTTGTGCGCCTGTTGTCATTAAGGAAGCAGAAGAACAACAAAAACCGCTGCAAAGCCACTGGGCGCATATGGTGGTACACGGTACACTGCATTTACTCGGTTACGACCATATAGATGAAAATGACGCCAACATTATGGAAGCCATTGAAACCGATGTATTAGCTGCCATGGGTATTGCCTGCCCGTACACTGTCGGCGCGCTCAAAGAATAAACACCGAGAGAGCATAGACACACAGGGCATTAACATAAGCCTCTAAATAGAGAACAAGGATTGAGCAAATAAAAATTGACTCACCACCCGCTTTTCTCATACCATAATCTGCCGTAACCACGAAAATACACACATGAACGACGAACCTCCAAGTAGTCAAACCGAAAAGTCTTGGCTTGATAAACTACTTAACGCCTTTTCTGGCGAACCTCAATCTCAAGAAGAATTGCTCGACATCATCAAAGATGCTGCCGACAATAAGCTACTAGATCAAGAGGCACTGGAAATCATTCAGGGAGCACTTGAGGTATCGGGGCAACAAGTCCGCGAGATAATGATTCCTCGCACCCAAATGATTACGGTCAACATTAACGATTCCAACGAAGAGTTTTTATCAAAGATCATTGATTCTGGTCACTCGCGATTCCCTGTTGTTGGCGAAAATATTGATGATATCCGGGGGGTATTACTCGCAAAAGATTTACTCCCTCTCGTATTAAAAGGCCATGAAGGCTTTCAACTAGAATCGATTATCCGACAAGCGACCATCATCCCTGAGAGCAAACGCCTAAATGTGTTGCTGAGAGAATTCCGTGAAAACCGCTATCACATGGCACTGGTGATTGATGAATACGGCGGCATTTCTGGCTT
>AEVK01000040.1 GCA_000209515.2 gamma proteobacterium IMCC1989 | reverse complement strand
GCCCAAATGGCGCAGGGAAAACAAGTCTACTGAATATTTTATTAGGCCTACGTTCCCCAAGCCGCGGGAATGTTATCCGAGCAGATAAGGCAGTGATTGGCTATATGCCCCAACGGCTTCAGCTCAACCCACAATTGCCTATGACAGTAGCGCGATTTTTATCGCTTGCTCAGAGTAATACCATCAACTTTCCTGCAGCAATGGATAAAGCATTACAAAAAACCGGAGTTAGTGAGCTAACACATGCCTCAATGCACGACCTATCCGGTGGTGAAATGCAACGCGTGTTGCTCTCTCGCGCTATCTTGCGCCGCCCCCAGCTACTGGTATTGGATGAACCCGTACAAGGCGTAGACGTGGCAGGACAAAGCCAGCTTTATCAACTCATTTCGCAACTACGAGATGATTTACAGTGTGGCGTGCTAATGGTGTCCCATGACTTACACATTGTAATGGCTGCAACCGATCATGTAATTTGCTTGAATCAACACGTGTGCTGCCACGGCCACCCAGAAAGTGTTTCCAATCACCCGGCTTATCTGGAGCTATTTGGTCATAGCACCGATGCTAATGTCGCCATTTACACTCATCACCACGATCACAACCACGATATACATGGCTGTATTGTTGATGAAACCGACAAAGGTTGTATTCACCAAGAACACGCTAACGGCGACAACGCGAAAACCGTTACAACGCCAAGCAATAAAGGACATCACCATGCCTGACTTTTTATTATTGGCCTTAGTGGCGGGTATTGGTATTGCTTTGATTGCTGCACCCTTAGGCGCGTTTATTGTATGGCAACGGCTAGCGTATTTTGGCGACACCTTAGCTCACGCCTCTTTACTTGGTGTGGCTTTTGGCTTGCTGCTAACGGTAAATATTCAACTGGCCATCATGCTGTGCAGTTTGTTCATTGCGGTGTTATTAGTTTTTTGGCAGCATCAAAAGCAACTGCCCAACGATACTTTACTGGGCATTTTATCCCACTCTACTCTTGCACTAGGCTTAGTCTTGGTTAGCGTATTTGACTCTGGCCGTATTGATTTATCGGCATATTTATTGGGTGATTTATTATCGACGGACGTCAACGATGTGATCACAATTTACATATTGCTGATTATTGTTGCCCTGACTATTTGGCGTTATTGGCACGCCTTATTATCGATGATCGTCAATGAGCCACTGGCTATTGTTGAAGGCATACCCGTTAAAAAAATGCGTTTTTTGTTTATCTGTTTGCTCGCACTCACTATTGCGATGGCAATTAAAATGGTTGGCGTCTTATTAATCACCGCTCTGTTAATTATCCCCGCCGCCGCCGCACGATATTTATCATCATCACCAGAAAAAATGGTGCTATGGGCAGGCGTATTCGGTTGTTTATCGGTAATGGGGGGACTATATAGTTCGTTACTTTGGGACACGCCAGCGGGCCCATCTATTGTGGTCTGTAGCAGTTTACTTTTTTTATTATCCCTAAGCCGCAGCTCATTCCCTTCAAGCTAGTAAGTCAGTGTTATTTCGACTGAAAAAGTACCTGATTAGCGGTGAGTAATAACCGAAGATAAAGTAAGAATTGCTTTGTCTCTATCGTAGGGTGAGACGAGATAACCCATATAATATCCAGACCCAGCGACATCGTCAGAAGGCTTGATAATAGGGACATTGCTTTTGCTAGTTTGCACCTCAATTGTCGATGTTAATACTGTTTCGTCAACAACGACTATTTTATTTTTAACCGATGCATCCAAATCCTCCATCATACTTTCTAACAGTTGTCTTTCCGCATCATCACTTACCACCAACAGCCAAGCATCAGATGAGGACGCATGCTGAACCAATGTTCTGCTGTCTTTATCCAATAAAACCAAACCGTTAATTTTTAATTCGATAAAGGACAAATAACGCGGCGTGGTGATTTTATTCACAAACAACACCAAAATAGACACCATAATCGCAACGATAATCCACACAGTTTTTTTAATACTTTTTTGCTGTTCGTTTGACATAGATCGCCGCTGTTATAATCGCTTTTACGCAAAGCTGAAAGGTAGAAAATAATGGTCAAGTAGCATCACAACAAACAATACCATTAAATAAGTAATCGAATATTTAAAGGTTTTCATTGGCGCATCTGGATGCTTATTCAGCAACATAACCACACTCCAATATAAAAAGCCTGCGCCTAACAGTAATGCACCGGCCAAATACAGCTCATGGAACATCCCTGTAATATAAGGCAGTACCGTGACAAGGATCATAATAATGGTGTACAACACTATATGTACTTTTGTGTATTGCTCGCCGTGAGTCACGGGCAACATAGGTATATCGGCTTTCGCGTAATCGTCTTTGCGGTGTACTGCCAACGCCCAAAAATGCGGTGGTGTCCATGCGAAGATGATGAGCACTAACAATAATGCATGACCATCTATGCTATTAGTTACCGCTGTCCAACCCAATAAAGGAGGCGCTGCACCGGCTAAGCCACCAATCACGATATTTTGTGGTGTGGCTCGTTTTAAAAATAAAGTATAAATTAATGCGTAACCAACTAATGAAGCCAAGGTTAACCACGCCGTAAGCGCATTAACAAAGATCAATAAAATAGCCATGCCTGCCAAACCAATTAGAAATGCAAAAATTACTGCATTCATCGGCTCAACACGGCCTTTTGCAATAGGTCGATTGAGAGTGCGTTTCATTTTCTGATCAATTTGTCGATCGACCAAATGATTGATGGCAGCCGCACTACCTGCACACAATGCGATGCCTAAATTCCCCCAGAACACAATATCCAAAGGCACAAAACCCGGTACAGCTAACAACATGCCAATAAGGGAGGTTAGGAGCATGAGCGCCACGACTTTGGGCTTACATAACTCTAAATAGTCACGCCACACAGGCTGGGTAGGATCCATCGTTTGTTGAGAAGAAGACATAGAATTCTCTTTATTCATCATATAATTATTGTTATTGGCGCGTCACTTATCAGGTATTGCTGACAGATACTAACTAACACCTAGTCTACGACTTTTACGCTATATATTCGATAGGCAATAGAGACCATTACCAACAATAATAAAGCGCCTACGGCATTATGTGCAACGGCGACGCTTAATGGCAATGCAAAGACAATATTACTCAAACCTAAGCAGATCTGAACAAATAATACTAACCACAGAGCCGCCACCCATTGATTAACGACGGCAGATCGAATACGCCAAAGAAATATACCAAAAACGAGTAAGCTCAATAAAACAACCATTGCCCCCATACGATGCACCACATGAATCGCAATACGGCTATAATTGTCTAATTGGCCACCTAAATAATTTGGCCCTATGTCTTGGAATACGGCAAAACCGGTTGCGATATCCATAGGCGGTAGCCATTGACCAAAGCACTGGGGCACATCGGGGCATGCTAATGCGGCGTAATTGGAACTCACCCAGCCACCCAACATAATTTGTATCACAACAACGACAAGCGAAAATAGCAATAGCGGTTTTAGCTTGCTCAATTGTTGAGCTTGCGACTCTAGCAAACACCATTGCTGGCCGCCTAAACGCTGCACCAACAACCACAGTAGCGATAAGGTAGCAAAACCACCCATTAAATGCGCCGTGACTATTTTCGGCCACAGTTTTAATGTGACCGTCCACATCCCAAACGCTGCTTGTAAGATCACTAAGGCTAATAAAAACAACGGCAACTTCAGGGGGATTCTTTTGTAGGTCTCTAGGGCTTGATTACTGATTGCTGTGCAACGAACCGCAAGTATCGCGATAGATAAAATAAATAAGCCCAATGTTCCTGCAAAATAACGGTGTACCATTTCCGGCCATGTCTTATCTAGTTCTACCGGAGCATTTGGGAACGCCGCTTCGGCTTTCACAATCTCATGCACTTCGTCTGGCCACAACAAATGGCCGTAACAACCCGGCCAATCAGGACAACCTAAGCCTGCGTCAACTAGGCGAGTGAAAGCACCTAATACCACTACCACTATGGTTAATAAGAACGCCGCTAATGTCAGGCGAAACAATGTGTTATTTATTTTTTCATTTCTAAACAGCATGATCTAATCTATTTATCGTAAGTAAATTTCAATAGCTTTTTAATATCGTCTAATAGGTTTTGTCCAGTATGCGATACATCGTAACGCATCATGGCGAAGCCTTCTTGATCGATAAGATAATAATATTGCTCTGCCGATTCTGCGATATTCGCTGGCGCTAACCATTGAGAAAAAAGATTAGCTCTTGACGAAACACGCAGTGTATTTGGATGTTCATTGTTTAACTGTTGCAATAATGTTGGATTCAATTCATCGAGAGATAATATGATGCGCTCAACTCTGTAAGCCTTCTCTGCTAAACGAATATGTACTTGGCGCGTAGTATATAAATTCTTTTGGCAAACATCTGAACACGCCGCTGTCACTGGCACTAACAAACGCCATTTTTTAGCGCTGCTTTTATTTTCGGTATTTTTATTTACAGAATTTTTATTCACAGCAGCTTCATCAAAAAACTGACCTGAAAATAAGTTTTCAAAAACCTTATCCTCTGCCATAACTTGCAACTCTTGAATGGGCAGTGCGGGAGTTAACAACTCACCGTTATTTGTCGTATTAGAAGAAACACCCCAGCCAGTTTTAAACATAATATACGCTAAAAGCATCGGAGCTGTGACGATGACAATAATGACTAAGCCGAAAAAGCGATTGCGCTTAACTATATCTTTTGAGTTATTGCTTTTATTAACTGCCCCCTCTAACTGCCTATCTAATTTTTCTTCACTCATGCTGTTATTCTCTTTATATTTTTTATGCGCTGTCTTGATACTTTGCGAACGCTTCTTTGATAATTTTTCTAATATTTTTTCAATACTAATCAATGTTACCAATATTATTCTGGTTTCTTAACCATCGCCCAAGCGTACAAAAAAATCAAGGCTAAAGCCATCGCAAACCATTGCACAGAATAACCATAATGTTTTTCCGGCAAGGTATTAATCACTGGCCACTCGGTAATAAAAGCACTGGGGCTTTCATCGTTAATGCGCAATACCTGTGGATACACAGATGTCGCTAATGTCTTTTCTGCTTGTTGAATATTCAGTGATAACACTCGCTTTGGCCATGCTTCTAATGAACCACTGTTACTTAAGTCGCTACTGTTATTTATATCACTACTATTAGCCATATCACGAAATATGGCATTTTGCGATGGCGTATAAAAATAACCTTCTATCATTAACCGCCCTGAAGGGGTTTCTATATTAGGTAAATCACTGCGTAGTCGTGGCGCTTTTATCCAACCTCGATTCACTAACACTGTTTGCTTCATCTGCTGTGAGCCTACCTGCATTTCAACGTGCAATGGCATGACCACTTCGTATCCTACCTTACCTTGCCTTGGCTGATTATCCAACAACCAATAGCTATCTTGATCATAGGTTCCCGTGAGAATAACTGGACGATAGCTAAGATCAATATTGCTATTATCAAGGGCTGTAAAGTTTTGTGCTGGTAAGTTTTGTTGTTGTTGATACACTGCCAGTAATTGCTGCTTTTCTTCGGCACGATCAGCTTGCCAAAAACCCAACCTCAGCAATAAGGGCAAAAATAATAACACCAGTAACGACAATTGCCATTGCTGTTTTATTTTTCCCATTAACGTTGTTTTTACTACAGGAAGCATCATGTTACTAAAAATTATAATTATAATATCATTTATTGGCGTCGTCGTTAGCTTGACTAGCGGCCTAATTTTTTTACTCAAAGATATTGAGTCACCTACTAAGCGAACGGTATATGCGTTAGGCATTCGCATTGGGTTAGCAAGCTTGCTAATGATGACTATTTTTTACGGTTTATACAGCGGCCAATTAGGTAGCTCTGCGCCGTGGGATATTAAACTAACAAAAGAACAAGTACAGCAGAAAATGGAAAACTAAATATGTGAGGAAATATGTGGGGTCAGATCAACATTTTTAAATAAAATGTTGATCTGACCCCAGTTTTTTTATCCCAAAATATACACAAAGATAAACAAGCCGACCCAAACTACATCAACAAAATGCCAGTACCAGCTTGCTGATTCAAAGCCAAAACAGTCATCGTGAGTAAAATGTCCTTTCATCACTGAACGTAGCCACATTACCAGCAACATAAAGGTACCGATGGTAACGTGCGCACCATGAAAACCTGTCAACATAAAGAAGGTGGTTCCGTAAGCACCTGTTTCTAAGGTTAAGCCTACTTCATATGCATGACTATATTCCGCAATCTGTAAGGCAACAAAAAACATTCCCAGCAGCACAGTAACACCTAACCAAATATTAAATAATTTGTGGTTAGCATTTTTAAGCGCAGTATGTGCCATATGCACAGTCACACTAGACGTTAATAACACCGCAGTATTCCAAAATGGTAACCATGTCCAAATGGATTCTGCCGTTGAAAAGCTCATATTTTGGCCTGGGCCTTTCATGGTTGCGGCTTCACCATTCACCGCCATATCGGGCGTTACCATTAATGGCCATTCCGCAGCAAAGCCGCTCCATAAAATCGCATTGGTCGAGGCATGGCTACCTTCGCCAGACAACCACGGTAATGCAAGAGCACGAATATAATAAAGTGCGCCAAAAAATGCTGCAAAGAACATAACTTCACTAAATATAAACCAGCCCATACCCCACACATACGAGCGCTTAAGCTGAGCATCGTTTAAGCCATTCATATTTTCGGTAATCACAGTGCTAAACCAACACCACAATACGATAGCCATAATGGCAGAGCCGATAAGGAAAATATTAGCGCTATCGCCATTAATCCACGAGGCTAAACCATACGCCATCGCACCCATACCCAGCGATGCAAATATGGGTAATTTGCTTTGCTCTGGAACGTAATAAGTACCTTCACTTGCCATGGAGTTTCTCCGTTATTCTATTAAATTTTGTCTGTTAATTTAACGCTGCTAATGTTGACAAGAAACTGGGGGCAGATAAGCGTTTTGTACTGCTCAAACCCTTATCTGCCTCCAGTTTCGTTACGCCTGTCGCTTTAGCTGTTTCTGTAATATCAAATAAGGTATAAGACAAGGTAATCGTTTTAATATGCTTAGGAATATCGATATCAACAATAAAACTTAAACCCAAGTCTGTCGTCTCGCCCGCAGCCAATGGCTGATTATTAAAGCAAAAACATTCTGTTTTATGGAAATAATTAGCGGCTTTAAATGGCACCACACTAGGAATAGCTTGGGCAACCATATCGCTTGCAGTGGTATTGGTTGCCATATAATTTATCACTGTGGGCTCACCCGGGTGTACGGCAACAGAGGTAATTTTTGGGCCGAACTCCCATGGCATGTTTTCATTATTCGTCGCTAAAAACTGTACCTTTATTGTTCTAGAAGTATCCACCCCAAAACTATTCGCTTTATCCTTAGATAATGCATCCCCAGTTTTTCCATTTAAGCCTGTCACATCGCAAAACAAATCATATAAAGGCGGCATAATAAAAATAGCAAAAACAAACATCATCACGACCGTTATGCCTAACTTAGCGCAGATAACAGGCGTTGAATTTTTTTGCCCTGCAGTTTTCATTTTTCTAACCTTTATATATTCCACTTAAACGGTAATCAATCATTCACTTTACCGTTTAAGTGGTAAGACTTTTTTTACTGACTGTCTTTACTAGCTGTCTTTACTAACTTTCTTTACCAACTTACTAACAACTATTTCTTATTCGGCTACTTCACCTCAGGCGGGGTAGCAAATGTATGGTAAGGCGCAGGAGAAGCAACCGTCCACTCTAGACCTTCTGGATTGTCCCATACTTCCGCTGTGGCTTTTTTACCGCCGCGAATGGTTGCAATTACGTTATACAACAACATAATCTGTGCGGCACCAAATAGGAATGCGCCACAGCTTGAGATCATATTGAAGTCAGCAAAGAACTGATTGTAATCTGGCACACGTCGCTGCATACCCGCCAAGCCAACAAAGTGCATAGGGAAGAAGGTCACGTTTAGGCCGACAAATGCTAACCAAAACTGTGTCTTACCCATGGTTTCGTTATACATATTGCCGCACCATTTCGGTAACCAGTAGTACACGCCAGCGGTAATAGAAAAAATCGCTCCCGGCACCAATACATAATGGAAGTGCGCAACCACGAAATAAGTATCGTGATACTGGAAATCAGCCGGCGCAATCGCCAACATCAAGCCAGAAAAGCCACCAATGGTGAACAAGATAACAAAGGCGATTGAAAACAACATAGGGGTTTCAAAGGTCATCGAACCACGGAACATGGTCGTCACCCAGTTAAAAACTTTTACGCCTGTAGGCACGGCAATCAACATCGTTGCGTACATAAAGAATAGCTCGCCCGCGATAGGCATTCCCACGGTAAACATGTGGTGCGCCCAAACAATAAAGCTCAAAAATGCAATCGATGCTGTCGCGTATACCATTGACGAATAACCAAACAATGGCTTACGAGCAAAGGTAGGAATAATCGCGCTGACAATACCGAACGCCGGTAAAATCATAATGTACACTTCAGGATGACCAAAGAACCAAAATACATGCTGGAACAAGACTGGATCACCGCCACCTGCCGCATCAAAAAAGCTGGTTCCAAAATGAATATCCATCAACATCATGGTCACTACGCCAGCAAGGACAGGCATAACAGCAATCAATAAATACGCCGTAATCAACCATGTCCACACGAACAATGGCATTTTCATTAAGGTCATACCCGGTGCGCGCATGTTGAAGATAGTGGCGATAATGTTGATCGCCCCCATAATCGAGCTAGCACCCATAATATGAACCGCAAAAATAAAGAAAGTGACACTAGGTGGCGCATAGGTAGTCGATAGTGGCGCATAGAATGTCCAACCAAAATTAGGGCCACCGCCTTCCATAAACAGCGTTGATACCATAATCAAAAACGCGAACGGTAATATCCAAAAACTCCAGTTATTCATCCGCGGTAGTGCCATATCTGGCGCACCCACCATCATTGGAATCATCCAGTTTGCCAAACCCACAAAGGCTGGCATAACTGCACCAAAGACCATCACCAAGCCATGCATGGTGGTCATTTGATTAAAAAATTCCGGCTCAACAATTTGTAAACCGGGTTCAAATAACTCCGCACGAATTACTAGGGCAAATACACCGCCCAGTAAAAACATTGCAAAACTAAACCATAAATACATCGAACCAATATCTTTATGGTTAGTGGTATATAACCACCGAGTAAAACCTTTAGCAGGACCGTGTGCCATGATGATTCCCCACTCCTATATTATTAGAGTTATTTGCCTTGCTTAAAATTAAGGATGTCGATGGGTTGCACCACATCACCTGTATTATTACCAAATGCGTTACGCTGGTACGTGAGAACTGCCGCCGTATCTACTTCAGATAAGGTTTCTTTGTATGCCGCCATCGCTGGGTTAACCTTACTGCCGTTTATAACAATATCCAGATGCGCAGCGATATCGCCTGTCGCAATAGGGCTGCCAGCAATCGCTTTACCAACGCCACCTTCACCATTGGCGCCATGACATGCTAAGCAAGCTTTTGCATATACCTGCTCACCTTGCACCATCAACTCATCCAATGTGAATGTTTTGCTGGTTAATGCTTTGATTTTTTCTGCTTGCTCTCGACGATCCGCCAACCATGCAGTGTACTCATCTTCCGGAACCGCCTTCACCACAACGGGCATAAAGCCGTGATCTTTACCGCATAATTCTGCACAGACACCACGATAGGTGCCTGGGCGCTCTACTCTTGCCCAGCTTTCGTTGATATAACCGGGAATTGCATCACGCTTAACAGCGAGATCAGGCACCCACCATGCGTGAATAACGTCGTTTGAGGTGACTAAAAAGCGCACCTTTTTATTCACAGGGATGACTAGAGGCTCATCGACCTCTAAAAGATAATGCTCGCCTTTAGGCGCTTGGTTACGAATTTGTTCTTGAGGAGTACTCAGGCGACTGAAGAAAGACACTTCTTCGTCGAGGTACTCATATTTCCAGTACCATTGATAACCGGTAATAACGATATCGACATCTGATTCCGATGTATCGTATAACTTAATCAAAGAGGTAGTTGCTGGCCACGCCATCGCAACCAATATGATAATAGGGACGACCGTCCAAACAATCTCTAGCGATGTGCTTTCGTGAAAGTTAGCTGCTTTCGCACCATTCGCTTTCCGATGGACAATCATGGAATAGAACATGACGCTAAAAACTACAACACCAATACCTACACACCACCAAAACATCTCCATGTGTAAACCATAGACATCGATACTGACGGGTGTGACACCTTCCGGCATATTGAGTGTTGATCGACCACCTTCGGCAAGCGCTTGGTTACTCGAAAGTAACAAACTTAGCCATAAGGCAGGAATAGATAACCAGGCAATAAGCCGGTTTATTATGTTTACCATCTCCCGATGCTCCGTGTAGATAGAGTTATATTTATTCTTAACCACGTATTTTAAAAAGCGTTTCACCGTTACCTGCGGACCGCCAAATATTCGGCAAAATCCCTGCATATCTGCATTTAGGCAGCAAAACGTCCCATTAAAATGGCTGTTGTGATGAGCAAAACGTGTTTGTACGACTTATATTTATTTATCAAACACATGACCGAGACCAATAACTTTTCAGATATTTTTAAATACACCCTACCAGCTACTGATAAAAATCATTGCTACAGTAGCAGTATAGTCAACATTTAAGTAAGGAGAGGTTTTCTAGAGCAGATGCTCAGATTTACACTCTCGCACAACAGAGACAGGCTAGACCTATCTGCGTGGGTATAAATGTTTTAGAAAAGTTGTCGGTTATTACCGAAGCCTCGAAAGGGGGAGTACTTCAGTAATGTACGGCGAAAAACTTGTCACAACATGGAAATTGCTTAAAGAGCCAGCTTTCTCCAGCCCATAGAAGGCCACAAAGAAATAATAATGTCAATTATTTTATGGGTTTAGATCGCTTTGAGCGGGGCTTATTGGCAAATCAGGTGAAATATTGTTCACATTGTCGCAAATCAATTCGCTCTATACTATGCTGGTACGATATGCGTTTAATTTATCGCGCTTTGATAAATCAGTACTTGGATACACTATGCATTTAATTGTTGCAGACACGACTCGCTTACTTGAGAAGCAAGTAAGCGAGTGCTTGAATAAAACAGATGCCGACACCGCAATCACTTCTCTTATTACCGAGCGCATGCCCTTGTTAGGTGCTTTTTTCGATGGTGGAGGAGACGTACCATTACAAACAGTGCGCGTTGTTCATGCTTACATTGCCGCCGTACCGCTCTACTTTTCTGCGTTATCTACGCTAGCGGAAATGGATAATATTAGTGACTACACCCATGCTTTTTTAATGGATGCCGCACATTTCTTTTTAGGTGACGAACCTAATCAACAAACTGTTGTGGATTTACTAAGACAAGCCTATTTATTTCATCGCATGATAGAAGAACTCAATGATCGTGTAGCACTCGAAAGACAGCTTCCTCTTGCGCCAATTGATCTCGCTTACACTAACCTAGTTGCACACACTATTATCGGAGATGACGAGGCGAATTTACTGGATCAAGATGTGCTTATCAAACTCGAACTGACTAATGTTAAATTAGCCAACACGGCTGAAATTATTTTTCAGAACCCCGCCACAAAAGCGCTTACTGAACAGCGCCGAGACAGTGGCTGGCAAGATGTTTATGAAAAATGGCCTGTTTTGAGAAAAGATATTATTACAGCCTGAACAGCAGCTTAGCCCCCCATATAAACAACTTGCACACCGCAAACTCAAAAATAGATTTAAACATCATTATGATTGCGGGCGCAATCAATTTTGCATTTCCCCCATAAAGCCGGACAATAGCTTCCAACAAAAAACTAACTCGCTGCATTTGGCAAATTTAAGATTATTTGCTTGATTAGGTGACAGATAGATGATTAAATATTATTCAATGGCACTGTCGTTTTCAAATCAAACTATGAGCTCATCAAGTAACCATGACGCCTGACTTCGCTATTGAATTATCCAATGAGTTATTGTGGACTGCGATTTTAATGTGCGCACCCGTACTAGGCATCAGTATGCTAGTTGGACTCATTGTCAGCATGGTACAAGTCGTGACTCAAATTCAAGAAATGTCTTTGACGTTCATCCCTAAGATGCTGGCAGCAGCTATAGCCTTGGTTGTGTTTGGTCCCTGGATGCTAGGTGTACTGATTGAGTTCGCACGGGGGTTGATCGTGAATATCCCTCATTACTTTTAATTTTCTTCCTCTGGCTTAAGCTATGAAATAATAAAACACTCCTTTTGATAATAAGATGTAGATGGAAGAAATGGTGAGCCGTAATGGATGCAGTTGTAAATATCCCCTTTATTATAGTAACAGTCCTCGTATTCATACGATGTAGCGCCCTCTTTCTCATGTCCCCCCTGTTTTCGATTGCTAGAGTGCCAACAAGAATAAAAGTGTTCCTGCTTATTATCATTTCGGCCATACTGGTCTCCTCACTGAATTTGCAGCTACCAGACACCTCTATTAATAGTGCGCAATTAGTCTATTATGCGTTCGGAGAGTTAGTCATTGGAGCCGCTATGGCCTTCGGTATATTTGCCGCCTTTGCATCATTCAGTCTAGGGGGTCGAATACTAGATTTTCAGATGGGGTTTGGCGTTGCAAGCCTAATTGATCCATCTACTAACGCCCAAGCGCCGATGATCGGCACCTTATTAAAGATGCTTGCTGTCATGATATTCTTTCTGGTTGACGGGCATCATCTATTAATTCGCGGCATTGCTTATACATTAGCTCACTACCCTCCTGGAACAATGCCTAAAATTGATATCCAAATCATTATTAAACAGTTTGGCCTCATGTTTGTTTATGGCGTGATGCTGGCCGCCCCTGTTATTTTCATTATCCTATTAATTGATATAAGCATGGGGATTGCGGCTAGAACCATGCCTCAGGTTAACATGTTCATTGTTATGCTGCCGCTTAAAATAGGCGTTGGTTTATTCGTATTGATGCTAAGCCTACAATTTTTGCTTCCTCTCATGAAGAAAGTATATATTTCTATATTTTCCTATTGGCAACAACTATTTTTCATAGGGTGAGCATTTAATCTATGTCGGAAGAGCAGAGTCAGGAAAGGACAGAAAAACCCACACCTTTCAAACTAAAAGAAGCAAGAGATCGAGGACAAGTATCTAAAAGTACAGAGCTCAACTCTCTTTTTGCATTGTCGAGCGTGTTATTTTTATCTTATTTAGTAGGCGAGCAAATCGTCAATAGTCAGCTTTTACTGAGCAAGAAGCTGCTAACTTATGATTTTCATACTATCGGCAGCACCTCCGGAGCACTATTACTTTTTGAACAAATAAAAGATGGATTGATTAATATTTACTGGCCACTAATTTTTTTAATTATATTTATATCTATTGTTAGCAACTTAGTACAGACGGGGCCTATTCTCTCATTCTTTCCATTAAAGCCTGATACCCAACGATTAAACCCCATTAAAGGGTTCAAAAAAATATTTTCGAAGAGAATGATTTACGAATTCATTAAAACAACCATCAAATTGATCTTATTCGCCACCGTTGCTTATATTACTATTGATGAACTGTTGATTGTGTTACTGAACTTAATTGATATACAACCGGAATCTTATCCCCTCAAGCTTGTTACTTTTGCTCAAAGCCTAGGAATTAAAATGTTGCTTGTTGTGCTATTAGCTGCCTTAGTGGATTTTGCATACACACGGTGGGAGTTTATACAACAGATGCAAATGAGTCATAAAGACATCAAAGACGAAGTCAAAAAAAGAGAGGGGGACCCGCTTATAAGATCTAAACGTAGAGAACTGCAAAAAGAAGCCGTAGAAAAAAGCAAATCTCTTAGCAATGTACCTGATGCAGATGTGCTTATTACCAACCCTACTCATCTAGCAATAGCATTAAAATTTAACCAACAGGAAATGACATCTCCGCATGTGACGGCGAAAGGGTCTGGAGAACTTGCCCAGCAAATGAAAATCTTGGCGCGCAAACACAAAGTCGCTATTGTAGAAAACAAACCATTGGCTCGCTCTATGTACAATCGCACAAGAATCAACTCTGCTATTTCAGAAGAGTGGTACCAACCTATAGCTAAGATATATGCTTGGCTTGCATCAAACCGTAACGAAAATAAGCAATCAGGCAGTAACTAAAACTATGGAAGCATTATATAAAAAACTAGGTAATCAGTCTGACTTAGTCTTAGTCTTAGTTGTTGTAGGTATATTATTTATACTTTTTACGCCAATCCCTTCCCCTCTACTAGACTTTCTGTTGATTGCAAACATTAGTTGTGCGCTACTTATTTTACTAATGACATTTTACGTCGATAAACCCTTACAGTTCTCAACGTTTCCTTCTTTACTACTAATAGCTACCCTATTCAGGCTGTCCTTAAACATAGCCTCAACCCGCTTAATTTTGGCCGATGCCGATGCCGGTGATGTTATTGCAACCGTTGGTTCCTATGTAGTCGGAGGCAATTATATTATCGGCCTAATTGTGTTTATTGTACTTATTGTTGTCCAGTACGTTGTCGTAACCAATGGCGCTCAACGTGTAGCTGAAGTCGCCGCACGTTTCACACTAGACGCTATGCCTGGCAAACAAATGAGCATTGATGCGGACCTCAATATGGGGTTGATAACGGCGGAGGAAGCACAAACTCGCCGAAATCAAATTGAAAAAGAAGCAAATTTTTACGGCGCAATGGATGGAGCCAGTAAATTTGTTAAAGGAGATGCAATTGCCGGCATCATTATCGTACTAATCAATATTATTGGTGGCTTAACTATTGGCGTGGCTCAATTAGGGATGAATTGGGGAGATGCTCTACAAACCTTCACGCTTCTTACTGTTGGCGATGGCATTGTCACACAAATACCAGCGTTAGTTATTTCGACGGGTACGGGAATCATCGTTACACGCGCAGCCTCCGACTCATTCCTCAGCAAAGAAATAGCCAAGCAAATTACTACATATCCTAAAATTCTCGGCTTACTATTCTTTGGATTGTTTTTGGCACTATTTTTGCCGGGAATCCCGATAATGCCCGTTTTGTTTTTGCTGTTAATTATTGGCTTTATACTCTTCGCCGTTCTTCACAAAAAAAGAAAGCAGTCAGAAGAAGAAGTGACTGAAACTACAGAAGAAAACTCTTCAGCAGATGATGACGTATACAAAGCATTAACAGTCGAATCAATAGAACTTAAAATTGGGCAAAACCTTGTGCCTCTTTTTAATGGCGATGAAACCATTGTTATGGATAAAGTATCGAGCTTTCGAAAACAGTATGCTATGGATATTGGTTTTGTTATGCCGAAGCTTAGGATTAATGATGACAAAAAGCTACCGCCTAACACCTATGAATTCTGGGTTTATGGTGCTCAGGTAGGTACTGGAGAACTATATGTGGATCGACAACTGGCCATAAATCCAGGCAGTGCTAGTGGAGAGGCTATTGAAGGCATAGAAACAGTAGATCCAACCTACGGCTTTCCTTCTATTTGGATACTCAAAGATCAGATCACAGAAGCCAAACAAATAGGTTATACCGTTGTCGATAGTGTCAACGTGCTAATCACCCATCTTGCAGAGATGGTTAAGCGTCAAGCGTCTAACCTTCTCACTCGCTCAGAAGTTGAAAAATTACTTGAAAATTTAAAGCCAGAACATGCGGGACTCATTGATGAATTGATTCCTGCTCAGCAATCCTTGGGGGACTTACAAAAAGTATTACAAGCGCTGCTGGACGAAAGGGTTTCTATCAGAAACCTGCAATCAATTATCGAAGTACTCGCAGACGAAAGTAAGCAAACGCGTGATGTGGATTATCTAATTTCAGCCGTTAGAAAAAAGTTAGGGGCGGTTATTTGCCAGCGACTTTTAGCTCCTGACAACTCATTACGTGTTTTAGTTTTAGATCCAAACATTGAACAAACCCTCGCTTCTGGAATGAGAAAGGACGGTGACAATAAAGTCTCGTTAATTATAGACCCAGCTTTAACAGAAAAACTTATCACCACTACGGCGGCGCACGCAGAAGATATGATATCAACCAACTATCAAGCTGTATTACTTTGCGCCCCGGAACTAAGACCCCATCTTAGAAAATTTACTGCGCGCTTACTTCCAAACCTATCTATCCTCTCAATGAATGAAATTCCGACAAACATCGACGTCAAGTCTTATGCGATGATCAAACTATGAGTATTGATAAATTAACCTCATCAACGAACCCTAATATATTACAAACAAGTAATAGTCTATTTATCAATGGGAAAGATGATTACGCATCAAAACTGACTATTGGACAAGTAATTGAAGCAAGGGTTATGCGACATCATGAAGGTAATCGATATTCCGTCAACTTGAATGGAAAAGAAAAGGTCGTAGATAGTGCAAACCCTCTTCAACCAGGAGAGCTGATAGAGGGGCGAGTTAAATCACTGGGACAAAAAATTGAAATTCAAAGGATTAGAACTGCCGCCAACTCTGACAATAATGCACTCGAAAGAAAAGCAAACCAAGCGCTATTATCAGGGACGCCTAACGAAACAAACAACAGCGACATCAGTTTTGCGAAGCGACTTTTTGCTGAAAAACAAGTATTATTATCTAGGACAGAATTACATTTACTTAAAAATTTATTGAGTACCAACTATTCTTCAACAGCAGTTGTTCTATCTGCCCTAGCAATTAAAAAAACCGGCCTAGAATTAACTAGGGAATCTATTATCGCTGTAACTAAAGCGCTAACCGACACTTCATTACAGGGAGCCAAAAACGCGATACTAGATATTGCTGTATTAGAAATAGAGTCAAACATTCAGGTTACGTCAATACCTCAAGGAATTATTAAAGAGTTGGCTGAAAATATCAAATCCTATGCGTTTTTGAATGACAATAGTGAATTAGCTGCTAGTACTGACATTGACGGCAACAACAGCTCCGACATGAATAACGCCCAAGATAATGGGGAAAAAAATCTAGCTCATTGGATTTTAAACATCCAAGATGAAGGTTCGATCAATCACCGCCTTATGACATTCCCCATATGGCTAGGCGATAAATTAATCGAGATTAGAATGGCTTTTTTTGATCAAGAACGATCAAAGGAAAGCTCTTTTAATACCCAGCCTCCGTTTAAAAAAATGGTCTTTAGTGTTGATCTCGAAGAATTAGGTACTGTCACAGCCTCAGCCATTACTTATGGATCACACATGACTCTGAGCTTAACTGGCGATAATACAAAATCGACATCTTATATGGCAAACTATATAGATACACTAAAGACGCTAATCAGCTCAATGGGTTGGAATGTAGATAGTCTTGAATATGCCACAATGAACAATACAGAATTTGATAGCGCAACCCATTCAGTTATAGAACATTATATTAATAAAGATAGTGTCAGTAGGTTAGTATAATGAAGAGCCCTGATAACGATCTAAAGAAAGTAGTTGGGTTACGCTATAAAAAGGACGAAGGCTTGCCTCGCGTAATATTAAAAGGGGCTGGGCATTTTGCAGAGGATATCATCGATAAAGGACATAACTTAAAAAAAGGACCTCTCATTATTCAAAATGAACTCTTAGCCAAGCAACTCTACAAAATGTCTATTGACACAGAGATTAGACCAGAACTATTTGAATTAGTAGCAACAGTGCTAACTCATTTATACACCATTGAAGAAACATATAAGGGGACATAACATCATGGACGCAATTAGTATTAGCGCCATATCAATGCAGAATGACTTACAAAAGTTAGATCAGCTAAGTCATAATGTAGCCAACATGAGCACGCCAGCGTACAAAAGGACTCTCTCTGCAACAGAAAGTTTCACGAATACTGTCAGTCGGTTTGAGTCGCCAAACCGAGTAGCATCCACGATTCAAAATGCTATACCTACAATAAGCACGTCAAGAGACTTCACAACTGGTTCTCTATCGTCCACTAGTAACCCTCTAGATCTTGCCATAGAGGGTGATGGATTTTTTGAACTCACGAACAACACAGGTACTTTTTACAGTAAAAGAGGCAACTTTTTGATAGATAACAATGGACAAGTTAAGCTGTCAGGGACTGAATTATTATTAAATGGGGTGTCAGGTGATATTCGTCTACAAGATGCAGAACCTGAAATAAATTCACTAGGACAAATTTTTGAGAATGGAAAAGAGGTTTCGCAAATAAGGGTGATTAACTTTGATAACCCCAGCAGTCTAATTAGCCTTGGGCAAGGCATTTTTAAAGTAAGCGAAGCCTCTGTACAAAAAGAAGTCGAACTACCCTCTATTCGTCAGTCATTTTTAGAAGCATCTAACTCTCAGCCAGCAGAAGACATGTTAAATCTTATACAACTAGCTAGACATATAGAAGCTACTCAGCAAGTTATACGCGGCTACGATGGTATGCTAGCTACCGTTTTCGAAGATTTAGGTAAATTTTAAATAAAAAGGAATAACAATGTTAGATGCATTTAATATCTCAGCAACTGGTTTACAGTCCCAACAAACGCAAGTAGAAACAATTGCCAATAATTTATCTAATGTCAATACAGATGGTTATAAAAAATCAAAAGTGATTTTTCAAGATATCGTATCAAAACAGCTCGGCATAAATACCAATGGTCTGATCAATCAGGCTAGCAATAACACAGGCATTGGTTCATCTGCTAACTTAATCAATAAAATTTTTACTGGTGGAGACCCCAAAGCTACCGATAGACCACTAGACATTTTTATTCAAGGAAGTGGTTTTTTGGAAGTAGTGATGCCAGATGGGCGATATGGCTACACGCGTGTTGGCAATTTAAATGTAGACGAAAATGGTGTCCTCACTAACTCAGACGGGTTTTCTTTAAGCTCTCTCGTTCAAATACCACCCGATGCTCAAGATATAGTGATTGACTCCGAAGGCACTGTCTCTGTTTCTGTGAGCGGCGAAACAGATTTAGTACCTGTTGGCCAGCTTGAACTCTCAACTTTTCTTAATGAATCCGGCTTATCTTCTTTAGGTGGAGGCATTTATCTTCCATCTTTAAAATCGGGTGATCCATCTTACGGACAACCCGGAGAAATAGGCTTCGGAACATTGCAACAAGGTTTTATAGAAAGCTCTAATGTTAACTTGGTAGAAGAGCTTACCTCATTGATGAGTGCGCAACGAGGTTATGAACTAAACGCGCGCGTTGTTCAAGCTGCAGATGATATGCTGTCTATAATCAATACGTTAAGGCGATAGTATTTATTCAATCTATATGATTTTTTTTCGCTTTTTAATTTTTTTATTGTGCTCTCATGTCGTCACGGTGGCGAACGCCGACATAACTGTGACAGTAAAAGAAGAGGTGTCTGTTTTACACAGTACTTATACACTCGGCGATATAGCTGCTATTAACGGGACGGAGAAATTTAGTATATTAAATGAGCTACCATTGGGACAGTCTGCTAAAATGGGGCAATTTATTAATGTGCCCATAGAAAACATTAAAACAAGAGTATTTAAGCTGGTTCCAGGTGTAGCCAACACGATAGATTGGCACGGTGCAAAAGTAGTTAAAATCAATTCGAAAGGCAGAGGCGTTCCTCTCGGTGATGTAAAAAAAATAACTTCGACAGCTCTAAATCAATGGCTATCGAGATATTACAAAAGCTATGAGTATAGGTTAATAAAATCAGCCCGAGATATCATAGTACCTCTCGGAGAAATAACATTTAAAACTAGTATAAAAACGCCAAAAAAAGCTTTAAAACGTATGGTCGTATGGCTCGATGTTTATATAGATAATATATTTTATCAATCCTATCGATTTTGGTATCAAGTATCTGCAAAACAAGAAACTCTTGTAGCGAAAAACCGAATTGAGACTAAAACACCATTAAATATTGACTTATTTACAATCGATTACATTGACGTAACAACATTTAGCGGGAACCCTGTTACTGAATACAAAAAACTAGATAGCAGACGTGCAGTAAAAGTAATAGAAAAGGGGACAGCTCTAACGTATAACATGCTCGAAAAAATTCCTTTTGTCACAAAAGGGCAGCTAATTAATGTTTATGTCAGACAACATAATGTAGGTATATCTACCAAGGCTATCGCATTAAAGAGCGGTAATATTAACGAAAAAATACCCATGCTGAACCCTGCAACCAAAGGAAAATACATGGGTACTATAGTTGGCGAAAAGCAAGTCGTCGTAGAATAGAAAACAATAGGTAATCAATATAATGAGCTGCATTAAAAAAACTGTACTAGTGACCATGCTACTGACTTGGTTTATTCAAGCGTCTGCTAACAGCTTATATAGCGATAGCAACTACGTTTCTTTACACTCTGACAAAAAAAAGCTTTCTCAGGGCGATATTGTCACCGTGCTTGTTTATGAGCAAGCCTCAGCATCAACATCTGCCGGCACAGATACTGAAAGAGATACTGAAATTTCCGGCACTCTCACCGGCACAAACAAAACAAGACGAGCCGGCCTAGATATTGGTTCTGATTTTTCCGGTGGGGGAAGTATTAGTAGAGAAGGTAAATTAATCGCTAGCGTTTCGGTCAAAGTGAAGTCTGTTTTAAGCAGTGGAGACATGGTGATCAAGGGCCAACAGCTCATAGAATTTAACGATGAAACTCAGTTCATAAACATAGAAGGAACTATCCGTCCAAGCGACATAAGTCCAGATAATACTGTGCTGTCCACACGTATTGCTGACGCAAGAATAACCTATAAAGGCGACGGTCTCCTAGGCAAGCAACAACAACCTGGATTCTTTTCGAAGCTAATGGGATGGCTTTTTTAATGAACAGATTACATATAATCATAGCAAATATGCTATTGCTTCTATTCATATTTGCTCAACCAGTCATAGCAAGTACCGTCAAAGTAAAAGAGCTAACTCGGCTTTCGGGCACCAAAGATAATGCATTGGTTGGATACGGCATTATTACTGGTTTGGCAGGAACAGGTGACTCGAGTCGAAGTAAGGCAACCTTTCAATCTATTAAAAATATTTTGAAGCGCTTTGGTATTGATGTACCGGTTGCAAATGTACATAGCCGTAACGCTGCTGCTGTCATGGTCACTACAACACTCTCACCTTTCTCTCAAGTAGGCGATAAATTAGATATCAACGTAACATCAATGGGAGACGCAAGAAATTTAGTGGGTGGTACTCTCTTGATGACCCATTTAACCGGTGCCGACCAAAATATTTATGCACTTGCGCAAGGGCCGCTATCGGTGGGTGGCTTTAGTTATGATTTTAACGGTAATTTAGTACAAAAAAATCACCCAACTGCAGGCTATATATCTGGAGGCGCCATTGTTGAAAGGCAAGTTGATCTATCTTCCATAGGATCCAATGGTTATATTGCTTTTAGTCTTCAAGACCCTAATTTTTCAACCGCTTTTCGAATTGCTGAATCGATTAATATACGATTTAATGAAACTATTGCAAAAGCACAAACAGCTTCTCAGGTCGTTATACGTATTCCTCAAACTTACGAAAACAACCTCGTTTCACTCATTATGTCCGTACAAGAAATCTCTGTTAGTCCCGACATTCCAGCTCGCGTTGTTGTAAATGAGAGAACCGGTACTGTAGTTTCGGGTGGGGATGTCAGAGTATCATCTATCACAATCACTCATGGCGACTTGAACGTGAGCATTAAAAGTGACTTCTCTACTTCTCAACCGCTGATTATTGGACAAGCTAGCAATAATGTAAAAACGGAAACTCTTCAGCAGTCGGAAATAGAAGTATCAGAAGATGCTCCCTTTAATGTTTCCTTACCAGATAACATCACCGTTTCCACCCTTGTTAGTGCGCTAAATAAAGTTAAGGCAAGCAGCAGAGATGTCATCACTATATTACAAAGTATAAAAAGAGCAGGCGCGTTACATGCCGAGCTCGTCATCCAGTAGGGAGAATAAAATCTTATGATAGAAGATATAAGCGGTGTAACGCCTAAGGTCGTTATGACGGCATTAGATGGTTTACTTCTGAGACATCAGGTAATTTCCCATAATATTGCCAACGTAAGTACACCTGGATATAGTGCAAAAACAGTTTCTTTTGAGCAATTTCTTACCAATATGTCAATGGACGCTACATCACCATCGCAAAAAAACTCTTTAACCAACGCCATGTCAGAAATTAGAGACTTGATTAAAGAAAAAGATTCGTTAATTGTATCGACAGGTAATAAAGTAGAACTCGATAAAGAGATGGTACAACTCACAGAAAATGTTTTAAAGTATCGTGCATTATTGGAAGCAAATTCCAAGAGGGGAGACATACTTGCAATGGCTGTTAGAGGGAGAGGACGCTAAACATGAATTATTTTTCGATTTTCGATATTAGTGCTGCGGGTATGTCGGTACAAAAGGCACGAGTAGATGTTGTGGCTTTAAATCTTGCTAATAGTGAAACAACCAAAACTGCTGCTGGCGGTCCATACAAACCATTACAAGTTTCTATCAGCGAAGCTATTGGTAGCCGAAGTTTTGTAGATACGTTGAACCAAACAGGTTCCGATTTATATGGTAGCTACGTATCAAAAGTCTCCAGCGTATCCGAGCCAATAAAAATGGTCCACAAACCGAATCATCCTGACGCTGATTCAGAAGGTATGGTGGCCTACCCTAACATTAACCCAGCCTCTGAAATGGTAAATCTTTTAGAAGCTACACGCGCTTATGAAGCCAATGTAAAAGCACTCAACGCTTCTATAAGTTTAGCTCAGGCAACATTAGAAATAGGAAAATAGCTTGATGAATGAGTCAATGTTAGTCAGTAGTATCTCAGCTCCCCAAAGTTTTAGTGAAGCGTCAGCAAAACTAATACCACAACAGACTGAGGGCGCTAACTTTTCAGCTTGGGTCAGCAATGAAATGATGACCATTAATGATCAAATAAATAAAGCCGAGTTCAACGTAAGAGAGTTAGCAGCTGGACGAGCGGATAATTTACACCATGTGATGGTTTCTTTAAGCAAAGCGAAGCTATCGTTTGAACTTGCTGTAGAGGTTCGCAATAAATTGCTTGAAGGCTATCAAGAAATTATCAAGATGCAAATATAGTTATAATTAATTTAAACGGAAGAAGAATATAGTATGTTAAATGGTTTTAGTAAACAGTCTAAAATAATTTTAGCTGTTGTCAGCATAATTTTATTAATTATTCTAGGTTTCACAGCTCAATGGGCCCTCAATAAAAATTACCAATCGTTATTTGTCGGCCTAGAGCCAAAAGATTCTGCAGCGATTGTCCAACAACTCGATGCACTTAAAGCAGAATATCGGATTAATAAAGAAACGGGGAATGTCGAGGTCCCTTCATCTCAAGTTCACAGCACTCGACTACAACTCATGGGCACTGATGTTACGATAAGCGGTGGAGTAGGATATGAAATATTTGATAACTCAGATTTTGGAATGACGGAATTTGCGCAACGAATTAATTACCAGCGGGCCTTGGAAGGAGAACTCCAACGTACAATAACATCACTTTCACAGGTTAAGAAATCGAGAGTACACCTAGTCTTACCCGAAAGAAGTCTATTTAGAGAAAACAAAGAACAACCGTCTGCATCTGTAACTTTGATAGTAAAAAAAGGAATGTCACTAACCGGAACCCAAATTTCAGGAATTCAGCGCCTAGTCTCATCTTCTGTTTCGGGGCTCAAAGAACCTATGGTTATTATTAATGACCAACAAGGCGTCACCTTGAGTCAAGAAATACCAGCAGACGAAATAGCCCAAGCAATCCCTTGGCGCTTGAAGCAAAAAAAGGATATCGAATCCTATTTAACAGAAAAAGTATCACGTGTGCTTCGTTATGCTTTTAAGGATGGTGATATTGCCGTCAGCATAGATGTAATTATAGATTTTAATTACACAAAAAAGATGGAAGAAAAAGTAATTCCCCTTGCGGAAGGAAAAGCTATTTCTAGGGAAAAAGAGTCTTTTATCGGTGGTAATAAAAAGACCAAAAATAACAATAGCAACGTAACCAAAGAAACGGAATATGAGATGGGTAGATCTGTTGCTGAAACTACCGAAAGCCCCGGAAAAATACAGCAACTTAGCATAGGTATTATATTAACAAAATTTTTATCGGAAAATGATAAACAAGAACTACAGAGATTAGTGGAAACAACCGTTGGCTTTAATGAAAACAGAGGCGACCATATCGCGATATACACCAGCCTAGCAATACCTGAAACAAAAGAAATGGGAGACAAGCCCGCACTATCTGTTCAACCTAAAACATTAGACGATCACTTACCGCCCATAAAGAAAGTTCAAGTGAATACAAAAGCTAACCATATATCCGTTTTAGGGTATAACCTAAACGCTACTAAAGCTCTCTATATTTTTGGAATTTCTTTGTTTGTAGCAATGGCATTAATCTTCATACTGCTTATGCAATTTAAGAGTAAAAAACAACCTAAGAAACTAACGCCTCAAGAAAAAGAAGCTATGTTGATGCAAATGCAACACTGGTTAGGTGAAAAAAAATAACGCTATGAATACACACACAAAAGAATTTCTTGTTGACGAATTTAGCGTGTATAAAAAATCTGCTTTATTACTTCATAGCTTACACCCTAATGATTGCGAGTGGTTACTTAACAAGCTTCCGAGAGTTAAATCTGAAAAACTGCGAATCTTGCTACAAGAAATAACAGACATTGGATTTGAATCTCTTGATAGTGACATTCATGATGTTACTAACACTTTTCTTAATGAAAAAAATGAAGAAGAAAAACAAGAAATAGTGATCGACTATAGAATTGAGTTAATTAATAATATCACGACAGATCAAATCACTATCATTCTAATGGAAGAACCAGAAAGCGCTATTGCATTATTACTTGCTATACACAACTGGAATTGGTCAACATCTTATCTGTCTGGAATGAGTGCCGATTCTAAAGACAGAATTAGACAACAAATGGCCACACTTGTTGGCAACATTCCTAACGGGATAAAGGACTTAACTCTTCAACACATAAGCGATGAATTTAATATCATAATGGATGTTAATAGTTAATATGAAAACAGTTATTCATTCACCAAAAATCGATCAGTCTCGAAAGGTTGCCGTAGTATCACAAGATGAACGGCATCTCGAAAAACTATCCGGGCCTACAGTTTTAGAGAGTGAACAAAAATTAACTATCGACGAAGATAATCAACATTTTCAAATTATTATTGATGATCTGAAGAAAAAAAACTTAGAGTTAGAGACAAGAAATAAGCAGCTACAAAAATCCTATGATGATATAACAATTCAACATAATGAGGTCATACAAGGCATTGAAACACTAAAAAGCCAAGCTGAAAAAGAAGGCCAAGCTATAGCACAAAAAAATGCGGAAAAAGAGGTAGACGAAAAAAAAACAGAGTGGATAAAAATCATTGAGGATTTAAAAGGCAACGCATCGAATGCTTTATTTGATACAAAAGAAGATTGTGTGGATATAGCATATACAGCTGTTTGTCGCATTATCGGAGAAACAGCCGCTACTCGTGAGCAAGTTTCTTCTATTATAAAAGAAACCCTCAAACATATTACAAGTAACGACAAACAAGTTGTTTATGTTTCAGCTCATGATTACCAACTGCTAGCAGAAAGTAACGATATAGTTGATGCAAACGTCATGCTGAGCAATGAAATAGGCCATGGTGGCTGTATTGTTAAATTTGGTTCCGGCAAACTAGATGCTAGACTCGAACTGCAACTTGAAAATCTAAAGAAAATTCTTTTAGATACCCACAACTCAAGTGACGGAAAGCAGCGGTAAACATATGGAAGCGTATCTGCAAGCAGTAAAAAACGGAGACTACATACGTAGCTCAGGAAAAGTTTGCGATTGCGCAGGTCTAGTGGTCAAAGTTGCTGGACTAGAAGCTTTTGTTGGTGAATATTGTGAAATATACTCTAGCGCACAGTCGGAACCTATAGCAGCCGAAGTGATCGGTATTAATGCCAACAAAGTCTTGCTAATGCCCTATGGGCATACTTCAGGTGTTAGTGTGGGAAGCGATGTAGTGGCCACAGGACGCAAAGTAGAGATGCCTGTCGGCGATAACATGCTTGGGCGAGTACTCGATGCTTTTGGCAACCCATTAGATGACCAACCTAAACCGGTGGCTTCGGCACATTACCCGCTGTATAAGAAACCTATAAACCCGTTAAACAGGCCACCTATAAAAGAAATTTTGCATACAGGTGTCAAGGCAATAGACAGCTTGATAACCGTCGGCAGAGGACAAAGACTAGGCATATTTGCTGGTAGCGGTGTTGGAAAAAGCACACTGCTTGGAATGATTGCCAAAGGCTTAGATTGTGATGTTAATGTTATTGCACTAGTCGGTGAAAGGGGCAGAGAAGTCTCTGATTTTATTTACAAAGTGCTTGGCGAGGAAGGCTTAAAAAAATCAGTGGTTATCGCAGCAACATCTGACGAGAACGCGTTAGTCCGCTCACATGCTGCTTGGGGAGCAACTGCTATTGCTGAATATTTTAGGGATCAAGGGAAAAAAGTCATCTTAACTATGGACTCAGTCACTCGTCTCGCTATGGCGCAAAGGGAGATAGGACTTTCTGTAGGTGAGCCCCCCACCACCAAAGGTTACACACCTTCTGTGTTTTCAGTCCTACCTCGGTTGTTAGAAAGAGCGGGGACATCAAAGAATGGTGGATCCATCACAGCATTTTATACTGTGCTAGTTGAAGGGGACGACACTAATGAGCCGGTCTCCGATCATGTAAGATCAATACTTGATGGCACGATAACACTATCTAGAGCACTAGCACAAAAAAGACATTTTCCATCTATTGATATATTACAGAGCAATAGTCGTCTAATTAATGATCTGGTAGACCAAAAAGAATACCTGCAAATAAGACAGTTTGTTGAAATGCTCGAGCTTTACGAGCGCTACAGAGAAATGGTCGATATGGGCATATATAATCATGGCACAAACCCTAAGTTAGATAAAGTACTTGGCAAGCTAGAAGATATACAAAAATTTTTACAGCAAGAACCCAAAGACTCTTTTACACGAGAAGAGAGCCTAAAAAACATCACAAAAATATGTAACGGATAACACCATGAAAGAACCACTTTTGTTACGAAAAAAAATATATACATCTCTGAAAACGATAAAAAACTTTCAGCTAATAAAACTGCAAAGCGACAAAAATATATTACAAAAAAATGCTGAACAAGCAGAAGAATCAATGAAAAATAAAAAAAGCAATATAAGCAATGCTGAGCAAACAGTTAAAGCAGCGACTGAAAGTGGAGCCAACCTTGATATAGAACAATTGATAAACCATAGGAAGTATATAGAAAAGTTACAGGACGACCTGACTAGAGAAACACTGCTAAAAAGAAGTATTGACAAACGGCACAAAGACCAAATAAAGAAAATAGAAAAAAACTATGGTCAGAGCAAGCTGTACGACAAGCTCATTATAAAAAACAATTGTCTATTGGTAGATCACCTAGAAAAAAATGAGCAAAAAACTATGGATGATATGGGCACATCACGAAAGCAGTTGTTGTCGGTGTCATTTTTATGAATGGAATCAAGAGCACTTCATCGGACATTACAATACTAAATGGATACGCTTCTAAATCAGCCGCCAGAGATAAAGCATGGAAAGAAGAATTAGAAAAGCAAATCTATCAAAAGAATAGCATGCATCATGTAGATCACGAATCTTCTAAAAAAAGTCATTATTCTATGATGATAGAACAGGAGATAGTTGATAAAAAAAATACACATATTACAAAGGGTGGTGAACAGCAAACGGAAAACAGAAAAGAAAATAGCTTTTTGACGATAATGGCACCAGATAGCAAAACCGAAAGTTTAACGTCACTTACAGAAAAAAAAATAAACCATATTACTGCAGATGCTTTCTTTTCATTCAGCCACACCAACAGCAATCAAAAAACTAGTTTAGAGAAAATACCTACAAATAATTTAGGCGGTGTAGACTGGAGCACGATAAGAGTCGAAAAGAAAGAAATCCTCCTCAAACTTCTGCCCGATGGCGAAATACTTGTAAGAAATTATTTAGAGGGAAAAACTACAATTAAAGACATGACAGCTTTTGTTCGATCAGTAAAAGATATGTTCGGGAATAACATAGAAAAAATCAAAGTTAATGGAAACACTGTATGGCAGGACACCCTTTCAATTAGCCAGAAAGAAAGAAATAATCACAGTATCAACCTTATTTATTAGGAGCATCTAATGGAAATAGAAAGTATCGGCAACTCACAAAGTAACACTGCGTTACAGAGAGCCGGAATTGATCAAGAAGACTTTTTACAAGTACTCTTAGCGCAACTTAACTATCAAGACCCGCTTGAACCAGTGGATAACAGTGAGTTTATTTCTCAATTTGCTGAATTAACTACGTTAACTCAGACGCAATCTTCCAATGATAAACTAGATTCCTTACTAACCATTCAATCAGTAAATCAAGCCGTTCAGTTAATAGGTAAAACAGTTGAGGTTAACTCATCCGGCTCAGATACTATCGGTCAGGTCACGACGATTACCTTCTCTTCCGAAGGCACACCGCAAATGACTGTTCTGCGTGACGATGGCGGTTTTATCAATGGTGTCGGCCTTAGTCAGATATCAGTTGTTAGAAATTAAATAGGAAAATACAATGTCCTTCAGTACTATTTATACTGCATCAACTGGCATGCTAACCTTTTCTAAAGGGCTTAGTACCGTCAGTAACAATGTGGCGAATCTCAACACTCCAGGGTTTAAACGTAGTGACCTACTGTTTAGAGATTTATTTTATCAATTCCAACAATCCGGAGAAATGGATGGGCAAACCTCAGCTCAGCAAAATGGGGCTGGCGTAACTGATGCTGGAACAATTACAAGTTTTGCAGCAGGGGATATTCAGCAAACAGGGAATTCCACAGACGTTGCCATTAGTGGCAATGGATTCTTTATCCTAAGAGAGCCCGATCAACAGATGTACACAAGGGCTGGCCAGTTCGAATTTGACTCCGACGGATTTTTATCAAGTACATCATTAGGCTCTAGGGTTGCAGGAATAGACGCATCCAATAATCTAGTCGATATTAATATTAATCAATTTAATGCTAGTCCTGCTGTAGCGACCAGTGAAATTGTATTTTCCGGAATTCTTTCTACAAACGACACGACTCATCAAGTGACCGATGTAAACCTTATAGACACCTCTGGAAGCACTGAATCATATAGCCTTACATTTACTGACAATACAGCGGTTACTTCTGGAAGTTGGCTAATTGATGTAAATAATCAAGCAGGAACGTTAATAGCAGATGATTTAGAAATTCGCTTTAGCGGAGATAGTACGCCACAAGCAGGATTTAATGAGGTAAACTTTGTACACAATACAAACACGGTAACACTAAAATTTGGTGATGCAGGAAGTATTACAGGTGCTACATCTTTATCTTCAGGAGCAGCATCTACATTAGCAGTAGACTCTCAAGATGGTTTAGCGTTAGGTTCATTTCTTGATGTGAATATAGGAGCAGACGGTGTTCTTGAAGCATCATATTCTAATGGCGAAACAGCCGATGTAGGACAACTAGCCCTCGCTTGGTTTTCAGATTTACAGTCTATGCGTCAGATAGGTAATGGAATTTTTTTAGTTTCAAATGAACAGCAGCCCATCATAGGTAAAGGTTCCTCAGATATTTTTGGAGATCTTGTTGGTGGGTCTATAGAAATATCAAACGTAGAATTAACACAAGAATTTACAGATCTGATTATTATTCAGCGGGGTTTTCAGGCTTCTTCACAAATCATGTCAGCTTCAAATGAGATGATACAAGAGCTACTCAGTGTGGGTCGAGGAGGCTAATGAAAAACTTATTTCACTATCTGCTAGTCGATTCACACATTGAATCGTCACTCAACCGCTACTGCATTGATAAAGCTCAGCTCTGGTCTACGCATTGGGGGATTGATGCTACAAGTGAGAACTGGGCAGTTTCGATAGAAAAAAAAGAAAATACAGTATCATCACTTAAAGCCAAAGACATTGACAACACCCTTTTCATTGAAGATAGTTTCATCATTGGATTTGACACAATGCGCTCTAGAAAAGCTATTTTTTCTAAAATAGCTCCGAAAATTGAGCCAACCTACAACAGTAAATTATTTAATCGGTTAGTAGAGGAATGTTTAAAAAGTTTACAAGTAAATCTCATTAACGATTTTTTTGATGAAAACAACACATCTAAAAACCCTCAAAACCTAGAAAAACAAGTATCTAATCTTACGATCGTTACGTTAAAAAACAACGAAATATCTTTAAAAATATTTTTTTCCAGTTTTTTAATTGATCATATAGCATCTGAATATATCCAAAAAAACAAGGCCAAAAAAGGCAACTTATACTCAATAAAAAACTCTCTGGCTAACGAAAAAATTTCTTTTTCTGTTGAATATGGTAATGCGTCGCTAACTGTAGACGAAATAATGTCAATAAAAACAGGGGACGTAATCCGTTTAACGAAAAAAATCGGCGATTCAGTATCCGCCCATAACTTATCAGGCGAAAAACTGTTCGATGGTAGCCTGGGTGTAAATGATAATAACTTTGCAATTAAAGTAACAGGTAAATAAACAATGGAACTTGATGAAATGTCTGTCAGTAAAGCAGAACTAAAAACACTCACGCAAGAACTACTTTCTGGCGACAACTTATTAGCTGGAAATATTGATGTCCTTAAAGACCTTAAGATAAAAATGCAAGTTTCTCTTGGAGAAACAGAAATACAAGTTGATAAACTCATGACTATGAAAGAAGGCTCTGTAGTCAAACTTGACAGAGAAGCTAATTCCCCTTTAGATATTTTCATTAATGGAAAATTAGTGGCTAGAGGCGTAATGGTCGTTGTAGATGATGATTTTGGCGTTCAAATCACAGAGATCTCTTCGTGATTAAAATTTTTATAATATTGACATTACTATCTTTATCACAAGCATCTATCGGACACACAGATATCACAAGCGCTACCGCTAAAGAAACAAAAAAAACAGATACCATTAGTTTTGCTATGAAAAAAGAGAGGGAATCGCCTAGTTTAGTAAAGGTTTCCTTGGTTTTTATGTTTGGTATTTTTCTTATTTTTTCATCTGTTTTCCTTTTAAAAAAATACGTATACAAATCGTTAAAAATAGAAGGGAAAACAGCAGGCATTGACATTATTGAATCAAAAAGAATAACGATGAAGCTCACTATACATCGCATTAAGATCGATAATGAATATTATTTATTAGCAGAAAAAGGAGATTCATTAGTGTTTTTACAAAAAAAGGACTCGGTGTTATAAATGTTTTTTTCGTTTAAGCTTATATATATTTTTATTTTCTTCGTTAGTTTTTTTCTTTCTGGCTTTTCCTATGCAGCAGATGTGGAGCTTCCTGGACTAGCTGTTGACTTTTCCGATGACAACGCTGACATAGCAAATGCAGTAAAAATATTTATAGGCATGACCGCGTTAAGTTTAGCGCCTGCCGCTATTGTTGTTATGACATCGTTTATACGTATTATAGTTGTTCTTTCTATGTTGCGCATGGCATTAGGAATGCAACAAACACCACCAAACACTGTACTTATTAGTCTCGCCTTATTTTTAACATTATTCAATATGATGCCAACATTTACTGCTATTGATGAAAACGCAATACAGCCATATATACAAGAAAAAATCAGCATACAATCTGCTGTGGATATCGGTAAAAGCAATTTTAAAGGTTTTATGCTTAAGCATACGAGGGAGGAAGATTTATTACTGATGGTGGATCTTGCAAAGGCCGAAACACCCAAAGTGGAAAGCGATGTCAGCTTTATACACCTTGTGCCTGCGTTCATCTTAAGTGAATTAAAAACCGCATTCCAAATAGGCTTTATTATATTTCTACCCTTCTTATTAGTGGATATTGTTATTGCTAGCATACTGATGTCTATGGGTATGCTAATGGTACCTCCCATGATGATATCCTTGCCTATTAAAATACTCATGTTTATTTTGATTGATGGTTGGTTTATTGTTACCAAGTCATTAATGGAAAGCTTTTATACTTAACGAGTCATTTGGAATAATTTGATGGCTGTTAACAATAAGGGAAATTCTGATAATTTTTCATCTATTTTTTTAGAAGAAGGAATATTAGTTACTAAAATTGCTGCTTCTTTATATAAAAAACGCTTTGATAATTCCTTAGAGTTTGACGACTATAAACATTATGGTTTTATTGGTTTGTTAGAAGCCAAGAAAAAATACACCTCCGATCAAGGTGCATCATTTGACACCTACGCTACTTATAGAATCAAGGGTGCAATATTAAACGGTATTGTGAAAAACTCTGAAAAAATGCAGCTTTATGCATATAATTCAAGACGAGAGAAAGATAGACTTCGCTCATTAAAAGCGCCCGAGCCGACAAATAGAATGGATTTATTTGACCTATTTATTGAGCTTACAGGCAATCTTGCTGTAGCCTCTCTTTTAGATGACATGTCTGAATCAGAAATTTCAGTGGACGAGTGCTCTGAAACCTACTACCAGTCTCAAATGTCTTCAGATTTACTGCTGGGTGTCGAGCACCTTAATGGAAATGAGAAGCTAGTTGTAACATATCATTATTTTGGGGGGCTAGATTTTCAAGAAGTGGCCGATATTTTAGAAGTAACGAAAGGACGAATTTCACAATTACATAAATCGGCTTTAGAAAAACTTAGGATTACTCTCGAAAACAGCTCTCACTACAGCGCTGAGGTATAAACGGTAGGTTTTTTTTAAAAAAGTTTAAGATTAATTTCAATATTCAGGAGAGCCTTTTGAATCCAATATCATCCATTGCACAAATTAGTCAAATCATAAAAAAAAGGCTGCGTAACTCTGATGTGCAAGGGGGAGCTTTTGAGAAGACGAAAAATCAAACAAAAACAAACAAGCAACACAAACAAGCTCAAGAAAACACAAAAGATAGCCTAAAAATTAAAATTGCCTCGGAACTTACCGTACTCCCGATTGAAGAACGACTGCACTCAAAAGGCGTTCAAATACTAGTTAAACATATCTTATATTGGGTATTTGGAAGTAGTACTGATCAAGAAATTAAAATTCAGCACGTCATTGAAGATGTCACACAAACAATCATGAACGATGACTCGGTGCGAAAAGATGCAATTTTATTAATAAAAGAGCTTTGCGACAAAAAATGACTATCCGTATTAATAATGATAAAGTAAACCGTAATTTAACTATAAAATTCTACTCATTTATATAGAGGTATCGTATGCTCGACTCCGGAGAACGATTTCATTTAGCTATACAAGAAATGCAGCATGGCTCACCAGAAAAAGCTATCGAACATTTAAAATCCTGCTTAGAAGACGAACCTGGTAACGCCAAGGCCCTTTATTTATTAGGCGCGCTACATGCACAAATAGGTATGTATGAACGTTCCATTGAAGAAATGACGCAGGCAATAGAGATGGACAACTCGCTCACTATAGCTCGTTTTCAATTAGGCTTGCTTCACTTTACTTCCGGCAACAATGAACAAGCTGTCGAGGTGTGGTCTGGGCTAGACAGCCTAGGAGACAGCAACTATCTATACTTGTTCAAACGAGGTCTATTACAATCATTAGACAATAATTTTACAGGGTGCATGAGTGATTTAGAGCAAGGAATATTATTAAACACTGAAAATGAAGCCCTAAATAATGATATGAAAACAATGATCTCCTCTGCAAAAAGAGCCTTAACAGAAGTCGAAGCCAATACCACATCAATTGAAAGCCTATCAACGCCTTCAACAAAAGCATCTTCTTTGTCAGCCTATACACAAGATAACGATTAGCATCTAATTACGAATTCCTAGGGAGTTAATATGAAAAGCGATTTACACACTTTATTAGATCACGAAGAGCTCATAGCCTTAACCAACTGGCATATGGAACAAAATCAATTAGATAAAGCTCTTTTAACTATCAAACCCCTGCTAGATATTGAAGGGATTAACACTGGTATTTATGTCCTTGCAGGTCGACTATATGCCCAGCTTGGTTTATTCATACAGGCAGAATCTCTTTTCAAGCAATACTTAGAAGATGCGCCCGACGATGACCAAGTCACTTTCCAGTTAGGAATGACTCAATTCGACGCAAACGAACCAGAAGAAGCTATCAATACCTGGAAGCAAATACTATCTGAGCAACCTCACAATCCACCTGCGTTATTTTACAACGCACTAGCTCAACTGCGTATAAACAATCAAGAAGACGCAATAATTCACCTGCAAACTATATTAACCCATGTTTCCACTGATAATTTGTATTTTGGTAAAGCAAAAGAATTGATTAAAGACTTAGAATTAAATCCTGCTTTTCGAGGCACAGCCAACAAGGTTAATTCTTCAGGGAATCCATTCCCAAATAAAGACATCTATTCAATAGAGCATTAATTAAATATGAGTAACAACCATACAGCTTTATTAGAATCTAAAAAACGTTATCTGTCGTTCCATGAAACAGACCCTGCAAACGTAGGGATCATTGAACAGCTGGCCAACATTTGTGTGTCGCTAGGAGAAAAAGTGGAGGCCGAAAACCTTTATAAAAAACTTCTTAACACTGACCCTGAAAACCCAAACTATAACTTTGCATTAAGTAGCTTGTATATATCACAAGCACAATATCAAAAAGCAGAGGTATTACTAGAGCAACTATTGAAGAATGGACATCACGATCAAGGAATATATTACAATCTTGCCTACGTAAAATTAGAAACTCGTCAATATGATGAAGCAATATATTTACTGGAGAATCAATCAACACTCGAAGATATGCCTGAAAACATAGCTTTACTCGCTCGCGCCTATCATCACACTAACAATCTAGAAAAAGCGATCGAACTAGGTAACCAAGTAATTCTCGATACCCCAGACGATCCACATAAAATTGGGGCACTAGCTTTAAGCTATTTTGATCATGGTGAATATGAAGAAGCTACACATTGGGCACAAAAAGCACTTTCTTTAGATGAAAACAATCATCAAGCAATGGTCATCCTTAGTTCAATCGCAATAGAAGAGCAGCGCTTTGACGAGGCACAAGAGCACCTTGAACAAACAGTTAAATATTATCCCAACAGTGGCAGAGGTTGGTTTTCTCTGGGCTTATCCCATATGGCAACTCGACAACTTGATTTAGCTGTAGAACATATTAGTAAAAGCTTAGAGTTAATGCCCAACTTCTTAGGTGGTTATAATACGTTAGCGTGGGCATATATAGCCAAAGAAGACTTAGAGGCAGCAGAAAAAACTCTCCATTTGGCTAACAGTATAGATGGCGGCTTGGGGGATACTTACGGGGGGCTTGCTGTTATCTATGCACTTAAAGGACAGAAAGAAGATTGCAAAAAAAACATTATTATCGCAAGACGCTTGGACAAAGCATCATTTACCGCAGCTTTTGCACAGGTTTTGCTGGAAAACATCAAAGGCAATAACAATAAAGCAAATCAAATAATGCAAAACATATTCAATACACACGTTCCGATCGGCGCAAAACAAAAACCAACATCTATTTTTGAAATAGCAAAACAGTCACTGAACGCCTTAGAAAAAGATAACAACCGGAATTAGAAAATAATATGCCAGCAATATCATTTGAAATGATGAATCATTTCACACACATGGATAAAGCACTCAAAAGATATGATTTAAATGCAAGCATCAACTTTTCAGATCATCTATTATCTGTAGAAAACGCAGAATTTTCATTCACATTTCATCCGCAATTCCAAAATAAAGATGGTTATTATTACTCGGTTATATCTGAAGATACCGCTCGATTTATAGGGTGGCGGCCTTACGCGATGAAATCTTGGAAAAAAGCGGCAGACAAAGTCGCTTTTAAAAAATTATTAATTCAACATTCCATATCCACTCCAAAATTTTACACCGAAAAAAATCCCTCTATTGAATTTAACGATGTTATTATCAAGCAAGAAGAATCATCTTTTAGCAAAGGTATAAAAGGGCCATTTAAAACAACAAAAGATATAGAATTAAATGTAGGAAAAAGAGAGTTTTTTGAGCAGTATATAGAAGGGGACATAGCAAAAATATGGTTTTGGAATCATAAACCTATAGCCGCAGAGGTACTACCTAACATATGCGTATATGGTAATGGGCACTCAACAATACATGAACTGATTGTGGCACACGCACGCTCAGCAAATAAAACCGTTCAAACTAATTATTTTAAAGAGTTTTTAGCTTACGAGGGAAAAACATTAGAAACTGTACTAGAAAACGATGTACGCTTAGCTATAGACTTCCGTTACAAGTCCGCACTGACAACATCTCACCAAACCAAAGATACTTATGTTGAAAACCACCCTATTTTGAGTAATAGCTCAATATTAACAAAGCTAGGGATGATCGTAAAAAATGACGTGCCTTACTTACTAAGAAAAAATTTTGCATATGCTATTGATGTTGTCATTGACGGAAAAGAAAACATTTGGGTACTGGAACTGAACTGCAACCCTCATATCCACCCTTTTTTATATGAAAAAATGGTAGAAAGCTTGGTGAATCGAGTTTAGAAAAGTATCACTATATGAAAAATAAAAGCTCTTTATTGACAACGTAAAAAAACATGTCTTGAATGAAAGGTATTATCATTTTTACCAAAACCTTCGACTAAAAACTTGTTTCCGGCAGAAGGCAAACCAGCTTCCGCATAAATACCACCAGATTCAGTTGGATCTCGCAGCACAATTAAAGTGTCTTTTTTACAGTCTTGCCACACCTTATTTAACACTTCAGCCTTAGGCCGAACTAAGTTGGCAATATAGACAATACTAGATAATGAATAATCATGATTCAATCCGTTATTACAATACAGCTTAATTTTATCCTGTAAGCCTAATTGTTTAATCAGATTTTCTGTAACTTTTAGTGCCGCTGGATCGATATCAATTGCATCAACTTTCAAGCTAGGGTATTTATTTATGATATGTAATACCGTCATCGGAAACGGGCCACAACCTACCATTGTGAGATGTTGACAGTTCTCAAAATCATGGTAGTCAAACATATCAACAACTCTGTTATACGCAGCTTCAGCAAATGACCCTAATTGGCCAATATCATAATCGTGTTTCATACTAGCAATTATTTTTTCAGCCACTTCATATTCTTTTTGTTTAATATAATCTGTGTGCTCTTCAAATGTTTTCATATTCTACACTTACTCCTTCAATAACTGATTCACCAATATCATGCCTGTAATACATACCGTCGCAAAAAATCACATCCAACTTTTGATAAGCAAGCTTGCGCGCCAAAAACAGAGTCTCGCCTCTGGCACTGACACAAAACATTCTATTGTTATGCGTCATAATTGTATTGGGTTGTTCAGATTGTAACAGCTCTCCAAAATAAAAATTATGCTTATCTGTATTTTCAAATGTTTCAGAGAAAAGCACGGGAAATGAAGTGTCAGATTGTTTTGGGTAGCCATTAGGAACCGCATAAACACAACAGATATAACCTGACTTTACAGCTATGGGGAAGTTTCCCTGTAATCGTCCAGTAGCTGCTGCAAATAATACCGAAACAAAATCTGCAGTTAACAGGCTAAATATAGCCTGTCCCTCTGGGTCCCCTAAACGACAGTTCAACTCCAGTAGAACTGGCATATTAGCAGTGTCAATCATGATACCAAAATACAGGAACCCGTTATAGCTCAAACTCTCTTGAACCATACCCGCAACAACGGGTCGAATAAGCTCATCTACAATACTTTTACGCAATTTAACACCAACATCAGGCACTGGCGTTATCGCTCCCATACCTCCGGTATTGATATCGCATTTACCACTAAGTGTTTTATAATCTCTACAAATAGGTAATTCCACCCAATCTTTTCCGCTCATCAAAATAGTGACACTTAACTCTCTACCCCTACATAACTCTTCTAGTATTATATAGGTCGAAAATCCGTAACGTTTTTTTTGAATAGAAAATATCTCTATTGCCACATTAACTGCTTCTTCTCTAGAGCTTACTTTGACCGCACTATAATGACTCTTAATCATGCTGTCAGACTTGATAAAGCAAGGATATGCCACACTATCTATTGCTAGAAGTTCATTTATAGACCGACAACTATAGTATTTTGGTGTTGTGACATTATGCCGCTCAAAGAATTGCTTGGAAAATGATTTAGAGCCTTCTAAAATCGCTGCATTCTTCCCTGCACCTATAACCTTTATATTTTCAAGCACTAAAACATCAACCAATCCCTTTGTCATTGCATGCGCAGTACCTATAACCACGCAATCAATCTCATTCTCATGACAAAAACTAACTATTGTGTGGTAAGCATCTGGCTGTAGTTTTTCTATCCAGTATATTGGCTGTACTTTGTTACAAGACGTTCGTGGTAACAACGACTCTCTAGACAAAAATACGAACTCGACATTATTTGATTGCGCTAACAGGCAAGATAAAGCATGCCCTCTGGCCTGATGATCTATTATCAAAAAGCGAATCGCAGTTTTTTTTTCATTATTATTCATTTGTATCCATTACCGGTATAATGTAGTGACTCAAAATATAGGCCGCAAGACTCAAAGTGACGCAAACAAAACTGAAGATAAATAGTGAGAAAAATAAAACTCAATAACTCTGACCATCAATTGGATGGAAAAATCCAGCTGCTGCTATCTGGCTTTCATCAACAAGATACTCTAAGTGTTGATGAAATTATTGATGCAATAAAATTAGTTCCGGCTGGTCATCTAGCCGGGCTTAAAAAAATTCATTACGACCCATCCAGGCTACATCAAATGCTTTATTATTATTTAGGCATCTCGCCCAACTTAAGTAGCCTAGGAGAGTTTATCCAAAATAAACGTCAGGTTAACGTATACCATTTCCATAGCAAACAGCAATTTTATCACACCTTATTCCATGAAATAGGTCATTATGTTTATTTTTTCGTTATTAATAGTCATGTTAAAAAAGAATGGGCCACTCAAACACATAAAAAAAAATTGTTTGTTTCTGAATATGCAAAAAAAAATGCTGCCGAAGATTTTGCTGAATGTTATAGCTTTTACTTAGTAAAAAACTATAAACTAAGAACAATAAAAACAAAATACTATTTCATGAAACAAAAGGTTTTTAAGAAAAATGAAAACTCCCTTAACTTAAACTTATTAATCTAAATACGAACTTTACCTTCAAAGTATTAATATATAAGCCGAGATGAAAACTATCAACTTTATAATATTTCATTTTTTTTATATAGCGTACACCATACGCCAAAACCTTGCTTTTCTTTTCCATTATTATTTACAGCATTGACATACCATAATGGTTTGTTTTTTTGCCGTAGTATTGCGTCGCTAACTAAAGGAAGTGGAAGCACTGTTTCAATTAGAAGATCCAAATACTGTAACGGTAAACTCTCATTTATTACAGCTCTTCGTTGAGCAGCGAATTGAAAAAAACGCTCTGTATTATAAAAATCATAATAAAAAGGGGTAACAACGGATACGAGCCCACCGTCAACTAAATGTCGACTTATGCATTCTGTAACAAAACACTTATCATCGAAAGTCGTAGAAAATTGATTGCTAGACATTGAAAAAAGAGCGCCCCCCAGCAAATCCCCCAGCATAAGAACATTCGCTTTCGGATAACCATCAACCTTTCCACTCCATTCAAGAACATCAACAACATCAAAAGCGGGCTTAATCGAAACACTATATTCTTTCTTAAGAGCTGCATCAATCGCTGCTTTATTATTATCAAGGCCTCTATATAAGAAATTATCGGATATGTAATTTGCTAAAGCACCGTTACCACAACCAAGGTCGAGCAGTTCTATTTTTTTATTTTCGCTATACTGTTTAATCTGACTCAAAGCAATTTTATAGCGATCCGAGGATTCAGGGGCGCATAAGTAATCAGAGTAGTCGGACAAATATTTTTCTTCTTGATTTAAAAGTGACGAAGGAAGATCATGAATAGTCTTTTTTTTTCTACTCAGATATCTATCTTTTTCGTGTAAACTGTTAACGTATTTATTTGAAGCGCTCGCCGTAGGAAAACCTACATTTTCAGCGAGTAACAACTGATCTTTTATCTTTTTATTTCCTATATGAACGGGGTCGCCACGAACATAGATAACTTCAGGCCAAGATAATTCTCGACTCTTATTTTTCAACTCTAAATGTAAAGTACTATGACAAACAGAAGAGCTTAATAGCTCGTGCTCCAACATTGAAAAATCACTTATAAAACCTTTACTTTCGCAAGCATTAAGCGAAAAATCGCTATTAATTAAATTGAAAAGATAAGACTTAAAAAGATTATTTTTATTCAAAAAATTATCAATTGATTGGCGAACACTCTCCACACAAAAACGGTTATTACGAACACCTAATATCTCCTCAAGAATTTTAACTTCTAAGTGACAAAGGACGCCGCCCATCCCCATTTTTTTTGTCAGTCGTCGAGCTGAATCAATCCATGCAGATCGTGAAAACATATTATCAATCGCTAATAAAATATCTCTTCTACCGCTGTCTGCAGCCATAGATTTTATCATTTCAATCTCAGCTAAAAGATAATGTGTACAACAGTAAATACTTTCTACTTTTTTTAAGTCCAGCTCTGGCTCCCGGAATAAATTACAATCTTTCAAATAATTTAATACATCAAGAATAAGCATCGTTTTGATGCACTTAAAACAAACGGAGCAATTTTTTAACCCTTCGTCCCTAGAGCAAACCTGCAGGAAAGATAAATCGTGGTTCTTATTCACAAGATAGGATATTTTTTGAAAACGATTAAAACTTGATCCGTCAGGCACAAACTTTGTTGCTGATGTTGACCACATCCTATCAGTTAATGGGTTACTTGACTCAGGCACCAACTTGTCATATGTCAAACTACTCGGAATTAACACACGAGAATAACGCTTTCCTATGCCCAGCGCAGATGCAGCGAGCAAACAAACATGAGAATGATTTAAAGAATGCGTATAACGAAATTTGGTTTCCCAAACATTGGTATGCACATTAATAGCTTGTTTACCTAGCTTCTCGGCAAAAGTATCTATATGACATTTCATCAACCAACTTTCATCTCCTTCCTCAAGAGGCTTTTTAGGCAAGAAAATACCATTGATTAATATTAAATCATCAACTTTCTCTGCTCTCTGAGCAAAAGGGGAATCTTCATGTCGTAGTAATGTATGCATCGAATCTACACCGCCTGAAAAAAAAGAGGCTGTTTTATTTTCGCTTGCTATTGATTTCGATAAATTGGTAGCTAGTATATCCACAACATTTAAATTTGGCATCCATGCGTGCCAAATTTCTAGAATTTCTAAACACTCCTCTAACAATACGGGATCCACAGGTTTATTTATAACTAAAGCTTCACCAATAACCGCGCATATTGGTAAAAACAGAACCAACCACGGATCACCGCTATCAACTAAATATTTTTTCATGCCAATGGGGTAATCTATATAGAACAAATCACCGCGTTTTTCATCATCAGGGAAATCGTAAGATACTTCGGCACATAACCTGACTGTATCATCACTAATTATTGTCTGGTAAACCTCATCTAGGCGCATTTTTGATATCCAAAACTACTTTCATTTTCAATAGCTCTGTCATACCAAAACTATAACTAACATGATTAAAATGATATTATAAGCGGGTGAATATGCCTCGTACAGCAGAAAGTTTATGTATTTCAGCAGACTCGCTTATATTTTTCACTAGGATAATCGAATGCATAAAAACAATAGTGGTCTAGCCCTGTCACATACTCACTGGCTTGATGATCACCATGCGCTTAAATACTCTATGAGGGCCTCTCTTATTGATCAACTAAGATTTTCTACTAACGAAGAAGTACTTGAGATAGGATGCGGTGCTGGAAACTGGACATTTCTTATCTCAGACTACATTGATCATGAGGGTCATATTACTGCTATTGATATCGACTCAGAATCAATATCAATAGCAAACAATCGGCAAAATTTATTAGCAAAAAAAAACATTACATTCGAAGAATCCGAAATCAATCATTTTCTTAACGAAGATAATCGTCAGTTTGATACAATAATATTATTTAACACACTCTCTTATTTAAAAACCCCCCAATCAACCCTCAACAATCTATTAAAAAAGTTACGTTCCGGCGGAAGAATAATTATTAAAGATACTGACATTTCTTCCGACCTTTATTGGCCGATATGCCCGGAAATTTTAGGGAAAGTTAGTACTGCATTATTAAAGGCAGCAAAAAATAACGTGAAAACTGGCAGCTACGATCCTTTCTTTGCTAGAAAACTACCTTCTATTCTTAGCTCGTTAGGAAATGTGACGATAGATACACACTCACAAGCCTTTACATTAATAGGCTCAACAACCAGAGAAGAAAAATATTACATTCAGCAAAATGCAAGTTTAGTTGCTAACATTCTTAAAACTAATGCATCTGATAACAACTTACTAGCAAATTGGAAAAAAATATTTTTCCCATCCAGAATTACGGAAAAGACCATCTTTGATAGTATAGACTTTATCTACTCTATGACCGAGTTTATATTTGAAATAAAAAACAAAAAATAGATGTGATTTTAAACGTATGATTTAATAATACTTGCTCCATTAAGTTTTCTCCGATACATCAAAACACCTGTTTAAAGGACTAAACAATGACTAGACCTAGAAAGAAACTCATCTCCATTTCCGACACTCCTTATTACCACGTTGTGTCTCGCTGTGTGCGACGAACGTTTTTATGTGGTTTTGAT
>AEVK01000041.1 GCA_000209515.2 gamma proteobacterium IMCC1989 | reverse complement strand
ATTAATACGAGAAACCAATTGACGTAATTGGTCAATGGTATAGTTAACCGAGTCGGCAATTGCTCCAGTAAAATCTTCCGATACAGTCGTCGTGACCGTTAAGTCACCATCTGCTAGGCCTGCCAACTCATCGAGTAAGCGTAAAATAGCCGATTGGTGCATCATGTTTTCTTCGTCGGAAACCTTCAATACTTTAGACGCATCAACCCATAGTACAGTCGCCATAATAATAAGCGTCAAAGCGATAACACCTACCGCTCCAACAATGGCCTGAATACGGCTATTATTTCTGGGCTGTTTTGCTTTGACATTCACTTCATCACGCACCGCCTGAAGCCGGAAGAACGGAATAGTTAACTTTGAAATATTTTGCTCTGTGACTTCACTTCCCTCTAAGGCTAAGTCCAGATAATTAAATGACTCTTGAATGGAATTATCTACATTATCAATAACGTCTCGAGACAAGTAAGCAAAGCCTTCTAGCTCTTTCCACTTAGTAGAGATATCTCGCTGCACATTCCGAATACGATTGCCTGCAGCGTCACCTTCAGATGCGAGCGCCACCACAAAGGAAGGTAACGTGGTGAATTGAGCCTGCAGATCTGTAATTAACACATGCTCTCTTGCACCTGGGGCCTCGTCGGTATTGTTCAATAGCTTGTAACTGCTATACAACATGACTGCTAACGCAACAACGATAACAAAAACGAGAAAAATCACTTTTTTGTTCGATTTAATTTGCGTGAGAATAGATACTCTCGACTCTTTCATATATTTCCCCTAAGTTAGAGATCTAGCGCTGACGCGCTACTAATTTATTATGTTTTTTGTTAAGCAAGTCAACAAGCGATGTACAATGATATACAATATAGATACGGCGTAAACATATGCTCCACCCCAATAACCATGAGCCGATTAGTTCACTGCCACATCTAGGAATTGAGGCTCTTGGCAAAGCTTAAGCGGATGAAAAACAATCCACTGACGACCATCAACATCAAAGCAACCTTCAGTAAAATTGACTAATTGCTCAGGGAGATGAGATGGGACGTCATCAGATCGAGCATGAACCGGAAAATACTGCATACCGTAAACTGCATCGACCCATAAACCTGCATATACGCTTTGCCTATCTATGACTAATAGCCGTTGCATTTTTTTATTACCAACTAGCGCGAGAGAAAAAAATTCAGCCAAATCGAATATTGGCAGTAAGCGCCCACGTATATTCGCGACACCTTTAACCCATGAATGGACACCGGGCAAACGAGTGTAAGCAGGGATCTCTAGCATTTCGACCAGTTCTTCCATCGGAACAACAAAATCAAAACCCAATAAAGAAAAGCCAATACCGCGCCACTGTTCTACAGCACCTGCTTGCGCAGGTAATTGCTGCGCAGAGCCTAAGCTTTTGACCGCCAAGGACTTCAATACATTAAACGCTGTAATAGTCTCTGTCATAATTGTAAGGCCGCAACGGTTATATACTTTTCTATCAAGTTATTTTCAATAAGACTTCTTATTAAAAAATATTGGCGAAGAATAAAAACATTCCACTATCGCCGCTAACTACAATATGCCTCTTATTTTTGTCATATTGGATACTTGATCGACGCTATTTGAATAGAGGTGAATGTGGTCTTTATTATCATTAGCCACAATTGCACCATACTATTTAAGTTAAGGCTAAGTTAAGGGGCAACTAATAAGAGGCAACTAAGCCGCAGTTGCCTCTTTAATCGCCTTTAGAAGCTCAGCTTCAACGATAGGCTTAACAAGATAGGCGCTAGCGCCTTGACGCATACCCCAAATTTTATCAGTCGCTTGGTCTTTGGTTGAAACGATAATAACGGGAACATCCGCAGTTTCTGGCGCTCGATTTAATTGTCGAGTGGCCTGAAAGCCATTTAAACCGGGCATCACCACATCCATTAAGATCAAACTAGGGGGATTCATCTTGGCCATTTCCAGACCTTTCTCGCCGGTATCAGCTACTTCAACAGAATAACCGCTTTTCTCAAGAATAGTGGTTAATTTATATACTTCTGTCGGGGAGTCATCAATAATTAGTACACGCAACATACGTTCCTCTACATCATAAAACAAATGGTAAATTATTTAGCGTAGGCCTCTATAGCACCTAACAATTCAGTTTTACTAAACGGCTTAGTAAGGTATTGATCAGACCCCACAATCCGCCCTTTGGCTTTATCAAACAAGCCATCTTTACTCGACAACATAATGACCGGTGTCGACTTAAATTCACTGTTATTTTTGATTAACGCACATGTTTGATAGCCATCTAAACGGGGCATCATGATGTCAACAAAAATGATATTTGGTCTAGTGTCAGCAATTTTTGCCAACGCATCAAAACCATCTGTCGCGGTCACCACTTCACACCCCGCTTTCGTTAGCAAGGTTTCAGCAGTGCGCCGTATCGTTTTACTATCGTCTATCACCATAACCTTAAGGCTACTTAGCGCTACACTCATACAAACCTATTCCTCTGTAAAACTAGCTCACTTAATTACTCTCAATGAAGCGCTCAATCAAACTAGTCTAAAAATATGTATTCATTATTATCGTAATTGCTATCTTTTTTAACACAGAAGCCAGGATATATCTACAAGGCAGCAAACAAAATGTATATTTCTCGTTAAGAATACAGTGTATGTCACTCTTGGCACTGATAAAAAGGGCTAATCTGTTGTAGACTTCGCAGATAATACAACACAATGATCCACAAGCGGAGAAAATACCATTATGCCAGTGCAACTAGGCGTAGTAATGGATCCCATTACTCACATTAACCCAAATAAAGACACTACCCTATTGCTACTGCTTGCCGCTATCAAAAAGGACTGGAATATTGTTTATTTTGAGCAAAAACATCTGTTTTACGACAATAATATTGCAAAAGGCTATGGTAAATCGCTCATCGTCCATAACAACACCAAACACTGGCATGACTTAGGTGAATCAAAAGAATATATTTTAGGTGATCTTGATGTACTACTCATGCGCACAGATCCACCTTTCGATATTCCATTCTTACAAACAACATTTATATTAGAAACAGCCCAAAAACAAGGCGCTCTTGTCGTCAATGATCCTCGCAGCTTACGTGATTGCAACGAAAAACTGTTTGCGACACAGTTTCCACAGTGCTGCCCCCCGCTGACAGTTAGTCAAGACCCTTTGCATTTGCGTCAATTTCATACACGCCATCACGATGTTATTTTCAAACCTTTAGATGGAATGGGTGGTAGTGGTATTTTTCGCTGCAAAAAAGATGATCCAAACGTAGGGGTTATTTTAGAAACCCTGACCGCTCAAGGAGAGATGGTAATGGCACAACAGTTTATCCCTGATATTAAAAATGGGGATAAACGCATCTTAGTCATTGATGGTGAAGCGGTGCCTTACTGCTTGGCACGAGTACCCGCAGAGGGGGAAACACGAGGAAACCTTGCTGCGGGTGGCACAGGGCATCCGCAACCTTTGTCCGAACGTGATCGCTGGATTGTCGACCAAGTTGCCCCGACACTACGAGAAAAAGGACTGCTATTTGTCGGCCTAGATGTGATAGGTGATTATTTGACCGAAATTAATGTCACCAGCCCCACCTGCGCACAAGAAATTGATCGCGCCTACCACACAGACATCGGAGGCTTACTCATGGAAGCCATTAGCAAACGTCTAAAAGCAAATACGCCCAATGGCTGATACCACCCACACCAAAACCAACCCCAAAAAAGTGACCGAGACGATAACCCACACGACGGTTGATAAAGCAACGGAAAGCCTAACGTCCACTGCTGCCAGTAGTGACAGACTTAGCTTTACCATTTTTCTTGCTTTAGCTATTCACGGCTTACTCATTTTTGGCTTGGGCTTTGAGTCCAGCAAACCAACAGAAAGCGCTCCCAGCGTGACAGTAACTTTGGCAACCAGAATAAGCAGTGAAAAGCCCGAGCAAGCAGACTTTATGGCGCAATCTAATCAACTGGGTAGCGGTACTGAAAGCGACATCAAAGAAATTACTACCGACGTTATTCCCCCTCCGTTTGAAAGTGAACGTATTAACGATACTCTCATTAATGAACAGCATAAAAAAGCAATAACAGAACCAGACAACACATCTATCGTCACCACCCAATTTTCTGATACCACAGCCAAAAGCGAACAGCTCCGAGACGAAGAATTACAACCCGCTAGCGGTATAGATACGCTAGATATTGAGGCTCTCAGCACCCAAATTGCCAGCTTGAAAGCCAAGCTCGCACTACAGCGTCAGACACTCGCTAACAAACCCAGAGAACGCGTACTGACCTCGGTTTCTACATTAGCAAGTGCAGAGGCTGGATATTTAAATGAATGGACACAGAGAATTGAAGCCATTGGCAACCAAAACTTTCCACAAGAAGCATTGAAAAACAAATTGACCGGTCAGTTGCGCTTAGAAGTCGTCATAAAACATGACGGCACTATTTACGAAATCAATTTAAAGCAATCGTCAGGGCAAAAAATATTTGATGACAGCGCGCAGCAAATTGTCCGACAAGCATCACCGTTCGCCCCATTTCCTGCCGATATTCGTCAAGACTATGAACACCTAGTCATTATTCGTACCTGGCATTTCAACATAAGTGGCTTACATACGTCACAATAAGCACATCCTGTTAAAAGCGGATAAACATCCAATAAACATGTAATAAGCGTAGATCCTAGCGCATTATTTACGTTACACTTGATCAATTTACGCACAACCGTAATCCATAGCGCAGCCATCCATACAGCAATAATCCATATCACAATAAGTAACATGGGATAGAATGACAACGTATTCGCTCAAAAATCACTTCTTGATCGCCATGCCGGGGCTAACTGACTCTCGCTTCTCAAAAACCGTGACCTATATTTGCGAGCACAATGAAGGCGGCGCAATGGGCATCGTTATCAACCAGCCCGCCTCCATTTATTACAGTGAGCTATTCAGTCAGCTAAAGCTCGGAGAAAATATAGCGACCGACGAGCCTCTATTACTTGGCGGCCCGGTTAAAAAAGAACGAGGGTTTGTTTTGCACTCAGGAGAACAGAGCTGGGCATCGACCATGCCAGTATCCGACGATATTTCTATTACTGGATCAAAAGATATCTTAGAAGCTATAGCCAATAATCAAGGCCCAAAGAGCGCACTCATTGCACTAGGCTGCGCAGGTTGGAGCACCAATCAATTAGAGCAAGAAATCGCAGAGAACAGCTGGCTAACGGTTCCCGGTAACAAACAAATCATTTTCGATACACCAATAGAAGAACGCTGGGCTTCATCGGCAAAGCAGCTAGGTATTGATTTGCATTTACTATCCACTCAAGCAGGCCACGCATAAACCTATGACGATTACTGCTTTAGCATTTGATTATGGCTTACAAAATATCGGCGTTGCCTATGGGCAGTCATTAACAGGGCAAGCGACCGAATTGGCGCCAATAAATGCAAAAGATGGCATTCCTCGCTGGGAAGACATTGCCGCCCTACTACAGGAATGGAAACCGACTACGGTAGTGGTTGGCCTACCGCTAAACATGGACGACAGCGAGAGCGAACTTTGCGCTAGAGCCAGAAAATTTGGCCGCCGTCTTCACGGACGATTTTCGGTAGATGTGGAATTTATGGATGAACGCCTATCTACCTTCGACGCCAAACAAGAAGCCAAAGCACGGGGCCACAAAGGGAACTACAAACAAAACCCCATTGATTCAATTGCCGCTCGATTAATATTGGAAAGCTGGTTTTCTGGTCGCAGCAACTAAACGATTAAACAAGCTCGGATCTGCTCACCCACCCCAAAAAAAGAGCCTATCATTCAAGCTCCAGCTCGTCGGCCGCATAATCAAGCGCTCTTGGGTTTGATTCTGACTGCAACTTGATCAACAAGCGCAAATCATTCTCAGAGTCTGCATACGCTAAAGCATTTTCATAGCTAATCTTTCCTTTGATATATAGATCGTATAAAGCGTGATCAAAGGTTTGCATACCCAACTCGGTAGATTTACGCATCAGATCTTTCAACTTATCTACCTGCCCCTTACGAATTAAGTCCGACACCAAGGGCGTTCCTAAAAGCACCTCTAAACAGGCAAGTCGACTATTATCATCTACGCTGGGAATAAGCTGTTGAGCAACAATACCCGACAAATTAAGCGATAAATCCATTAACAACTGGCTGTGTCGATCCGCGGGAAAAAAGTGCAATATGCGATCCAGTGCCTGATTCGCATTATTCGCATGTAACGTACATAAACATAAGTGCCCTGTTTCAGCAAAAGAAATCGCATGCGACATCGCTTCACGACTTCTCACCTCGCCAATCATAATCACATCTGGTGCTTGACGAAGCGTATTTTTTAACGCTACTTCGAATGATTCAGTATCAATACCGACTTCGCGCTGAGTCACGATAGAAGATCCATGTTCATGAATAAACTCAATCGGATCTTCAATGGACACGATATGCCCTTTACTGTGACGATTCCGATGGCCAATCATGGCAGCCAGCGAGGTAGATTTACCACTACCCGTTGCCCCTACAAAAATAAGCAACCCGCGCTTAGCCATCACCAATTCTTTTAAGGTGTCAGGTAAACCCAATTGATCCATGTCGGGAATACTTGATTCAATACGGCGTATCACCATTCCCATTAAGTTACGCTGATAGAAAGCACTACAGCGAAAACGCCCAACTTCTTTTAGCTGAATAGCAAAATTTAATTCTTTTTTCTGCTTAAACTCTCGGCGCTGCGACTCGTTCATCACCCCCAACACCACTTTTGCTGCTGTTTCTGCCGATAATGGCGTAGATGAGATTGAAATGAGTTCGCCATGTATTTTCATAGACGGAGGCAAATCGGCAGTAATAAACAAATCTGAAGCCAATTTATCCGCCATTGCGGTCAATAATTTATGAATATCCATAACAACACCTAGTAACTTTTTATACAGTAAATTTCATACAGCAGCAGCCATTTACATCTAACCAGAAAACAATGAGAAAGAGCGATGGACTAAGGAATAATCTCGGGGTTAAGCGCCTTTTTCTTCGCCTCATTTCGATCAACAACTCCTTGAGTAACAAGATCAAGTAACGCCTGATCTAAGGTCTGCATACCCACATTCGAACCCGTTTGAATAGACGAATACATTTGAGCGACTTTATCCTCTCTAATGAGGTTACGAATAGCCGATGTACCGCGCATAATTTCATGAGCAGCCACCCGCCCGCCGCCTTTACGCTTAAGTAGTGTTTGCGAAATAACTGCTTCTAATGAGCCCGCCAGCATGGAGCGCACCATCGCTTTCTCATCCGCCGGAAACACATCAACAATACGGTCGATTGTTTTTGCAGCTGACGTGGTATGCAGTGTTCCCATCACCAAATGCCCCGTCTCTGCTGCCGTAAGTGCTAAACGAATCGTCTCTAGATCTCGCATTTCACCCACTAAAATAATATCTGGATCTTCACGTAAAGCGGAACGTAGCGCTTCGGTAAAACCATGGGTATCACGATGGACTTCTCGCTGATTAACGAGGCACTTTTTACTTTCATGAACAAATTCAATAGGGTCTTCAATGGTAAGAATATGGTCATATCTTTGCTGGTTCACATAATCAATCATCGCCGCCAGCGTCGTGGATTTACCTGAACCGGTGGGGCCAGTCACTAATACCAAACCTCTTGGCACACTAGAGATATCACGAAACACTTGCCCCATTCCCAGCTCTTCCATCGACAATACTTTGGATGGAATGGTTCGGAATACTGCGCCCGCACCTCGGTTATGATTAAATGCATTCACACGGAATCGCGCAACACCCGGGATTTCAAATGAAAAATCTGTTTCAAACTGCCTCTCATAATCTTTACGCTGCTGATCATTCATAATATCGTAGATCAAATGATGCACTTGCTCATGATCCATCGACGGTAAATTAATGCGCCGAATATCGCCATCAATACGTATCATTGGCGGCAAGCCTGCAGAAATATGTAAATCTGATGCTTTTTGTTTCGCACTAAAAGCCAGTAATTCAGTAATATCCATGTGTCCCCTTTGATACGCTTAAATGGTTATAGGTCTTGTTATATAACTAGCATAACGCTAATAGATTTATTGCGCCATGCAACAGATGAGATATATAACGACTTAGCTCACAAGCAATAGTGAAGGCAAGCTATCACTAACAATAGATTATGTTGGTATCTTAGGCATTTCACGCTATCCTGCCAACGTTAGCTCATTATTTATTTGCGGACTCGCTTACATTTTTCGTATTTTTCATAGGCCATTACACGCTATGCCCTCGCTCAATGACGCACTTATCCACGTTCAACAACAGATCCATATCGCTGCGAAAAAACATGGCCGACCCGAGGAGGATATACACCTACTCGCCGTTAGCAAAACACAGCCAGCCGAGACCATAGCCGCTGCCTTTGCATTGGGTCAAACTGCTTTTGGAGAAAACTATTTGCAAGAGGCGAGAGAAAAGCAAGAGGCATTGGCCCATCTACCCATTGAGTGGCATTTTATCGGCCCCATACAATCCAATAAAACACGAGAGATTGCCGAGCATTTTTCGTGGGTACATAGTGTCGACCGATTAAAAATAGTCACTCGATTAAGCCAGCAGCGGCCAGTACACTTACCGCCTCTAAACATCTGCTTGCAAGTCAATCTTGATGATGAAACGAGTAAATCTGGAGTAGCTCTGCAAGAATTAGAACAACTGGCGATTGCTACAATCCAGCTGCCCAATGTGAAACTACGTGGTTTAATGGCCATTCCCAAAAAAACTACCGACATCACCCAGCAGCGGGCTGCATTTGCTACACTCGCACGCTCACTCAAACAACTGTCATCGATTGCACTATTAGATACGCTATCGATGGGCATGTCGAATGACATGGAAGCCGCTATTGCAGAAGGTGCGACGATAGTACGCGTGGGCAGTGCGATCTTTGGTGCGAGAAAGAGCCAGTAGCGCTATTAACGCAAGACAAAAGTACAAGAACACTATATAAGACCACTAAGATAAGGTCACTACATAAAACTACTACACAAGATCACTACACGAGAGAACCACATGACCACATTAACTTTTATCGGCGCTGGCAACATGTCAACCAGCATTATCGGCGGCCTTATTGAGCAGGGTTACCAGCCAGATCACATTACCGCATGCGACCCCAATAGCGATGGCCTCAACGCTATCCAAGAAAAATTCGGTATTCATACTGCCACTGACAACAGCATCCCGAGCACAACATGTGATGTTATCGTCCTAGCCGTAAAGCCACAAATACTAAAAATAGTCACGCTGGCACTGCGCGATGTTATTCATTCCCGACAACAAGCGCCCATGATCATCTCTATCGCAGCAGGCATTAGTTGCGAACACATACAACAATGGCTAGAAACCGATATTGCTGTCGTACGCTGCATGCCCAACACCCCCTCTTTAGTAGGAGAAGGCGCGAGCGGCCTGTATGCCAACCCCTATACCAGCGAACAACAAAAAACCATCGCAGAACAATTAATGAGCGCCGTGGGTTACGCTACCTGGGTCGCAGAAGAGCACTTGATCGATGCCGTTACCGCTATTTCTGGTAGCGCACCGGCCTATTTCTTTTTACTCATGGAAGCAATGATTGATGCGGGCATCAAACAAGGGCTTGATAAAGAAAGCGCGACCAAACTCACCTTACAAACCGCCATGGGCGCTGCTACACTTGCTAAGGGCAGTGATGTGGATGTTGCTGAACTGCGTCGTCGCATTACTTCACCGGGCGGAACAACAGAACAAGCTATTTTATCTTATGAGAATGCCGGATTACGCACGATAGTAGAAGAAGCCATGCAGCGTTGCGCCGACAGATCCGTCGAAATGGCAAAAGAATTCAGCTAAACGAATTGACTTAACTAGTCAGCAGAACCGCATAGAAAAGAGCAATTAAAAGAACGACTAAAAGAACAATTAAAAGAGTATTAGAGGGCACTAACAATGGATAAACTGGTTCAAATCGCAGAGTTACTTATTACATTTGCGTCATCGATTTATATTACGATTGTCATTGTTCGATTTATATTACAGCTGGTTCGCGCTGACTTTTATAATCCACTTTCTCAATTTATTGTTAGTGCTACCAACCCACTACTCATGCCACTAAGAAAAGTCGTCCCTGGCTTTTTTGGTATCGACATTGCCAGCATTATTCTTGCTCTACTGCTACAAATGGCAACAATGACACTACTTATGCTAGTAAAAGGCAACGGACTTCCGCCGATATTGCCGTTATTAACTTATTCGGCATACGAATTGGTTTCTCTAGTACTGAACATTTACCTTTTCTCACTCATCGTCATTGTTATCGTTAGTTGGATCGCCCCGGGAGGACACAACCCAGCGGTTGCACTGCTTAGCAGTATCACCGAACCCTTATTAAGACCGATACGAAACACCCTACCTTCTACCGGTGGATTAGACTTTTCGGTCATGGTGGCATTATTAATTATTTACATTTTAAAAATATTGATTGCTTAATGAGCGCTAAAGGTCTAAGTTATTAATGTTTTTACGTTCGACCACAGTGACGAGAAGATGGACTCGACATTGTTTTTTTCAAATTCCATCATTAATTTAGAGAAATTTTATGAGTAAAGGTACAGTTAAGTGGTTCAACGCAGACAAAGGTTTTGGCTTTATTACTCCTGAAGACGGTGGCAAAGATCTTTTCGTTCACCATTCAGAAATCAAAAGTGGCGGCGGTTACGCTACATTGAATGATGGCCAAGCGGTTGAATTCGAAGTTGGCCAAGGTCAAAAAGGCCCATGCGCTAACAATGTAGTGCCTGCTTAATTAGCACGCTATAGAACAGCATATAAGACAAGGGGGATCGAAGCACGGCTTTGGTTCCCCTTATTTTTTTAACAGCACCACATCTATAACAATACGAAAAACTCACAGCATTTCATACATTCTCCTCATATACTCAGTTACTATTCTGAATTTCTACACCCAATTTCTAGAAGCAGCTCAAAACCACACGTTATCTCAAAATACGTGACACCAAAGACACCCTTTATATAAGTATTCGCTTACACAAAACCCGCTCCCATAAGGCAATGCTTGCAGCTAAGCCAAGGCATACGTAGACTACGGCTCTTAGATTACACATACCTGAGACACCTAACGAACAAAACACCATGCCATTAATGACCCCACCCGATAGTGTAGGTATCGTTTCACCCACTACACACCACTTTGATCAAGCACTGACCTTGGCAAATGGGCGAACCTTAGACAGCTACGATATTGTTTACGAAACCTATGGCAAGCTAAATGCCGCGAAAGATAACGCCGTACTAATTTGTCACGCATTATCTGGCCACCACCATGCAGCAGGATTTCACTCACTAGATGACAAACGTCCTGGCTGGTGGGATAACTATATCGGGCCTACAAAGGCGATTGATACCAACCGCTTTTTTGTGATCTCCGTTAATAATCTAGGTGGCTGCCATGGCTCTACAGGCCCCACCAGTATTAACCCCGCGACTCAAAAAGCATGGGGAAGCGACTTCCCTACTTTACGGGTAAGAGACTGGGTCGAAAGTCAAAAACGCTTAGCCGACGCACTAGATATTCAACAATGGGCAGCGGTCGTGGGCGGCAGTTTAGGCGGCATGCAAGCAATGCGTTGGTCGCTAGAATACCCCGAACGCGTACGCCATTGCGTAACCATTGCCTCGGCGATGAAATTAACCGCTCAAAATATCGCGTTTAATGAAACTGCTCGACAAGCCATCACAGCCGATCCAGAGTTTTCGAATGGACATTATCTCGCTAACAACACCTTACCCGCCCAAGGCTTATCAATTGCCCGAATGATCGGACACATTACCTATCTTTCTGGGGATGGGATGAAACAAAAATTTGGACGAGACCTGCGTAGCGGCACATTTGAAAAAGGCGTTGACGAACCACTAGAGTTTGAAATCGAAAGTTACCTACGTTATCAAGGTAATGCATTCTCAACTAGTTTTGATGCAAACACCTACATCCTAATGACACGCGCACTAGACTATTTCGACCTAGCCAGAGAATATAATGATGATCCTGTCGCTGCATTTAGCCATGCACAATGTCAGTTTCTAGTCGTCTCGTTTACTAGTGATTGGCGGTTTTCGCCGGAGCGCTCACAGGAGATCACCAACGCCTTAATTCATGCAAAAAAACGGGTGACTTATGCAGAAATTGAATCTGAATTCGGTCACGATGCATTTCTCATTAAAAATGATCGTTATACCGAAATATTTTCTTCTTACATGAAAAACATTAGCCTCAACAATGAGAACATAAGTCAAAAAACTATCGAGGAGCCCACATGCGTATAGACCTCGATACCATTCAGTCTTATATCAGCACCGATAGTTACGTATTGGATTTAGCTTGCGGCGATGGCAACTTATTGCTTGCCTTACAAAAAAATAAAAACATTACCGGTGTTGGACTAGAAAATGATCCAGATTATATTAGCGCCTGTATAAAAAGTGGCGTGAGTGTCATTGAGCACGACCTCAATAAAGGCTTACATCACATCAATGACAAGACCTACGACACCGTGGTCATGACATTGGCGCTACAAGCGATGCAAAAGCCGGATGTCGTGCTGGAAGAAATGTTACGCATAGGAAAAGAGTGCATTATCACTTTCCCTAATTTTGCTCATTGGAAAGCTCGCTGGCATTTATTAATACATGGCCGTATGCCCGTATCTGATTTGATGCCCTACGAATGGTACAACACACCTAACATTCACTTTTGCACCATTAAAGATTTTGAAATACTTTGTAAAGAAAAGAACATTACCATTCTTAACAACACGGTTGTCAGCGAAAAAGGATCAAGTCAAAAACTTGCAGAATTGCACCCAAATTTATTTGGTGAAACCGCTATATACCACTTAACAAAGAGTCACTCCTAAACATGTCACACGATAAAAATATTTCGCACCTCGGCATCAACCAATCAAATAGCGCTGCCGTATTTTTATGGCAGTGCATATTAGGGTTGTTTATTTTTGTTAGTTATCCGCTCTATGCACAAGAAAACATTTCCTATGAACTCGAAGAGCATACTGTCTATCACAATGTATTCAACAGCTCATTAATTCCTGCAGATGTTGCTAAGCAATACAATTTAGTTCGCGCTAAAGATCGTGCTTACCTTAATGTCGCAGTTGTTAAAAAATCCGGTGGCTATGGCGTTGCTCCTCGTAAACTCAGCGGCATTTATCGCAATTTATTACAACAGTCTTTTTCACTAACATTTATAGAAATAAAAGAAGCTACCGCCACCTATTACTTAGCACCCATCCGCTTTAATAACGAAGAAATTTTACATATCGACATTACCGTACAAGCCGATTACAAATCGACGGATGAAACATTCACCATCACAAAAAAATTGTATAAAGATTTATAGACCGCACCAGCCATGAAAAATCAACAGACCATTATTTTAGCTAGTAACAATCAAGGCAAGTTAAAAGAGTTTCATCACTTGTTTGCTAACAGCGACTTACACATCGTTTCGCAACAGGACTATAACGTGGATGATGCGGACGAAACAGGCTTAAGCTTTATTGAAAACGCCATCATCAAAGCGCGCCATGCCTGTGAAAAAACCGGGCTAGCGTCCATAGCCGATGATTCTGGTTTATCTATTGATTACTTACAAGGCGCACCAGGCATATACTCGGCTCGCTATGCTGGCACACACGGTGACGATAAAGCCAATAATCAGAAAGTACTTCAGGCACTCAACAATGTGGCTAGAGCAGAGCGTGGAGCGCGATTTATTTGTGCGCTAGCATTTATGCGGCATGCAAACGATCCTACACCTATCGTCTGCCAAGCTAGCTGGGAAGGGACAATCACAGAAAAAGAAAGCGGTGAAAATGGTTTTGGCTACGACCCATTATTTTTTCTTTCAGAATACAACTGCTGTTCTGCCGAATTAACAAAAGAAGTGAAAAACAGCGTCAGCCATCGCGCAAAAGCACTGCAACTATTATTATCTGCGTTACAAAAAGACGGATTACTTAATCAGAATGCCAGCTAACATGGCTCTGCTTACACTGCCACCACTATCCCTTTACATTCATATTCCGTGGTGCGTACAAAAATGTCCATACTGTGACTTCAACTCTCACCAAGCTGAGCAAAAAAACAATACACTCAATGAATTAGATTATGTCGAAACATTAAAGAATGATTTACAGCTAGAAAGCCAATTTACCTACGGAAGAAAGCTCAGCAGTATTTTTTTTGGTGGTGGTACGCCGAGTATTTTTTCAGCGCATAGCATTGCAGCCATCCTTGATCACGCGAAAAAAATTATCGGTTTTGAAGACGATATAGAAATCACCTTAGAAGCAAACCCTGGCACATTCGAACAAGAAAAATTTGCCGGCTTCTACGCAGCCGGCGTTAACCGTCTTTCTATTGGCGTACAAAGTTTTAACGAAAAGCATTTGCAAACACTAGGCAGAATTCACAACAGTGATGAGGCCAAGCGCGCTATCAGCATAGCTAAAAAAGCCGGCTTTAGTAATATTAATATTGATATCATGCATGGCTTGCCTCAGCAATCCGTTGACGATGCCATGAAAGATTTACAGCAAGCGATTGATTGCTCGCCACAACATATCTCGTGGTATCAGCTCACTATTGAAGCCAACACCGCATTTTATCGACAACCACCTACGCTACCCAATGACGATATACTCGCCGACATACAAGAACGTGGCAGCTTATTGCTAACAGACAACGGTTTTGCGCAATACGAAATTTCGGCATTCAGTAAAAATAATCAGCGTTCTTTACACAACCTAAACTATTGGCAGTTTGGGGATTACTTAGGTGTTGGAGCAGGTGCGCATGGAAAAATAACCGATATAAGCAATGGTCGTATCATTCGCCGACAAAAAACTCGCCTGCCCGACCATTACTTGAAAAACGCCAAGGCCCCCAAAACCAAGCAACATACCGTTGCCACTCATGAACTCAACATAGAATTTATGATGAACGCACTCCGATTGATCGAGGGGGTTCCATCTGACTTTTTCGAAAAAAGAACAGGGCTAGCATTGGCGGAGATTCAGGACTCGCTAACAGAACTTCAACAACAACAATTATTAGCAGAGGCATCAACGCACATTAAAACCACACCGCTAGGGCAGCGTTTTCTCAATGTGGTTTTAGAGAAATTGAGCGCTGAAGAGAAAATTAATGTTGATGGATTGCAAACAGGGAAACAGTAGCAACTATTTACTGACTCCCCCTCACTTGCCACTAAACAACCTCGTCTTCCGACGTCAAAAACCAACTATCCAACACTGACACCAATTCTTTTACACCTTCATTCTTCAATGAAGAAAACAATTGAACGCTAACCAAATCATCCACTTCGGATTCGCGAAGGTGCTTTTCAACAGCCAATAGCGTGCTTTTAGCGGGGCCTTTTTTCAGTTTGTCGCATTTGGTGAGCAAAATACGTACAGGCATTTCATTATCAATCGCTTGATTCAACATCATCGTATCGAACTCCTGCATTGGATGGCGAATATCCATCAACAACACCAAGCCTTTCAGCACATCACGACTTTGTAAGTATTCCGTTAGGTTTTTATCCCATTCACGCTTCATCGAAATGGGCACTTTTGCATAGCCATACCCCGGTAGGTCAACCAAGCTCTTTTCAGCATTTATGCTAAAGTAATTAATTAACTGGGTTCGACCGGGAGTTTTACTCGTCCTAGCTAGTTTTTTATTGTCCGTAAGTGTATTAATTGCACTAGACTTACCGGCATTAGATCGTCCGGCAAAAGCCACTTCAGCAGTAATAGCAGTAGGACATTGGCTTAGTTTTGACGCACTTTGTAAAAATACGGCGTTGTGATATACATTTAAACGTGACATACGGCCTCAAAAATGGTGTGAGATAAAGGGTTAGTATATAATCTTGGCTTATACTAATAGGCTTATCAGGCCAGCCTTACTATAACTTTACTATTGTATCCTTCTGTACGTATATTAAGCGAACAGAAATTGAAAAAGACGGATTAATAACATGATAAAAAGAAGCACATTATTCAGTATTGCCGCGATTGTATTCTCAGTTTCCGGTACCGCTATCGCCAGTGGAGACGCACCAACCGTAGGTGATGCAGAATCAGGCAAGGCGCTCTCTGCTAGCTGTGCTGCTTGCCACGGTAACGACGGCAACAGCCCAGCGCCTTCGTTCCCAAAAATTGCAGGCCTAGGCGAAAAATACCTATATAAGCAGCTACAAGACATCCAGTCTGGCGCACGCGCTATCGTTGCCATGACAGGCCAGCTAGACAATAAAAGCGAACAAGACTTAAAAGATCTTGCTGCATACTTCGACAGCCAAGCGATGCAGCTGTCTGGTGCAAAAGAAATGAAAGTCAAAGTAAACTCTGGTATCGAAGTCGATGCACTGGCACTCGGTGAGCGAGTTTATCGCGCTGGTAACTCAGAAGTAGGCGTACCATCGTGCATGGGCTGTCATTCGCCACGCGGCTTAGGCAACGCACCTGCAGGTTACCCTCGTTTAAGTGGCCAATATGCTGAATATATCGCTCTACAATTGCGTAATTTCCGCGCAGGCGAACGTACCAATGATGGCGACTCAAAAATCATGCGTTCAGTAGCAGAGCACATGAGCGATGCAGAGATCGATGCCGTTGCCAATTATATTAGCGGTCTCAATTAATATTAGGCAAACTGATTTCATAGCTTACTCTTATAAATATAACCGCTGTAATCGCTATATTAAGAACGATTAAGCATATGTTCAGCTAAGCATGCGTATAAAAGAAGGCGACATTGAGTCGCCTTTTTACGTTAAGTATTTTTGATCATCAAGATGACAAAATCACAATTCTCACTAAGACCGACTATAACAAACAACCCAAAACACATTACTTATTAGTAGGAGAAACACCATGCGAGCGATCCCCGCATTAGGATTAGTACTTATTGGCGCTATTATTGCCGTTATCGCTGTCCTTGTTAGCCCAGTACAAGCTCAAGTTCCCAGTAAATATGTTGAAGGAACACACTACCAACGCATACCTACTCCGATAAAAACGCGCAAAGATGACAAAATTGAAGTAATGGAAGTGTTTTGGTATGGCTGCCCTCACTGTAACCAGTTCCGTCCGATGTTCGAAGCATGGAAAAAACAGTTGGGGGACGATGTAGCGACCGACCACTCTCCAGCCATCTGGAATAAACCCATGATCCTTCACGCTCATTTATACTACACAACCAAGGCATTTCGCTTACAAGACAAAATGCATAAAGAAATCTTTGATGCCATGCACCTTGATAAAAAGCGCCTAGTCTCAAAAGGAGAAATCTACACATTATTTGAAAAGCACGGTATTTCAGAAGAAGACTTCAACAAAACATTTGATTCATTCGGCATTAAATCACAAGTACAACAAGCCAGCGCACGCGCTAGAGGCTATGGCATTACCGGAACGCCAGAAGTTATTGTGAACGGTAAATACCGTGTTTCTGGTCGTATGACTGGTTCGCAAGGCGAAATGTTAAAAGTAGCGAGCTACTTAATTGAAAAAGAGCGCCAAGAAAATAAGCTGTAATTCACAAAGCTAATAAGATGCCCGTTTAACAAACAACCGATTAAACGGGTATGTAATCCTCGCATCCCTACCTTATTTACCCCCTCTAATACCTCCAATTCACCACGCCATCTACTATCAACTCAACTCCATTAAACGCACAATAATTAAGAGCATGTTCTACTACCAAGCTATATATATCCGTCTATACTTAATCAGAGATGCATCAACGCACCATCAACGCATCATCAAACAACAATGACAACGGATACAGACTGTGGCTCAAGAAGATACCCGCTGGCGCGACAAATACCGTCACTCACTCACCCAGCAAGAACAGCTAGAAAAAACGCTAACAGCACAACAAGCGCTATTACATCGCACGGTTGTTGCCCTTTGTAGCGCTGCAGAAGGACAGGACTCAGAAGTGGATAAACGACTATCCGCTATTAGAAGCAGTCTCAAAAGTAATGACGTCGGCGGTTTTGACCGAATGATAAAGTCCTTGGAAAAAGTCATTATCGATGCTGATAAAAAAAGACACCGACAATGGGAAGATGTACACAAACACTTCTTATCCATCGCTAATCAGCTGCAAAAACTAAGCTCATCTTCCAATACCAAATCAGCCGTCAAGGACTACAAAAAGCGTATTCCCAAGGGCGAACTACTACCCTCAACACTCAAACGCCTATTGGAAGAATTCAGCCACATACAAAATCAAGTCAAAATAGGCTCAGAAAACAACGATTCAAAAAATGGCTTAATTAGTCGATTATTCAACAAAGAGAAAAGTTCTGACGATACCAACGAAAGAGATAATGAAAAATGGGAAGAAGTAGAAGAATCTGCCAACGTTATCGCACAAAATACTCAAGAAAAGAATACGCCAGCAGAAGAAATAGAAGGGGAGATAATCCACAATTCGGATGAACACGAAACTCGCTACCGAGAGCGTACTATCCCCGAAGCAATACACCAACGTCCTTCTCATGAACCGGCGTTTTCAAAAATATCAGATCGGGTCACGATTATTCTGACTGAATTACTGGATCACTTTCCCTCAGTAGAGTGTGTCGAACAAAAAGCCTTAAAAGTGAGACAGAATATTAACCGAGGCCTGAACTGGTACGAGCTCGCACCCACACTAGAAGATATTCGCGATTTTGTCATTCAATCGTCTATTGGCGCGGACGATAACTACCGCCTATATCTCAATAACGTCTACCAAGAATTAAGTCATATTACCCACAGCCTTGGCTTAGCCATACAAGAAGAAGAAGAACAACGCTTAGCCAGCGACAAACTACACAGCAGCGTCGACGACGGTATCCAAACCATCAACCAAGCACTAAGCGAACATAATGATATCGACCGCCTGAAAACCGCCGTAGAAGCACAAGTACATAACATCCAAAGCGCCTTGAAAGACTCATTGCCTGCGAAAAATAACGACCAAGAATCACTCTCCAATCAGCTCACGAGTTTAGTTGAGCGCGTACAAAAAATGGAAAAACAAGACGCCGATATAAGAGAGCAACTGGAGCAAGAAAAAATTCGAGCAGTAACCGATAAACTCACCGGTTTACCCAATAGAGAAGCCTATAGTGAAAGAGTACACGACGAAATGTTACGCTGGCAGCGCTACCAGCATCCCTTATCCTTAGCCGTACTCGACATTGATTTTTTCAAAAAAGTAAACGATCAATACGGCCATCAAATGGGCGATAAAGTATTAAAAGCGGTATCATCATCAGTTGCCAACCGTCTACGCGAAGTAGACTTTATCGCCCGCTTTGGAGGTGAAGAGTTTGTATTACTTCTACCAGAAACAAGTGCCGAAGATGCGCTACACATGCTCAACAGAACACGCGAACGTCTAGCAAAAACACAAATGAAAAGTAAAAATTCAGACGGAGAAGAAACGAAGTTCACCGTCACATTCTCTATCGGAATAGCACAATTCACAGACGGCGATACAGCAGATGATGTGTTTGAGCGTGCAGACAAAGCATTGTACGAAGCAAAAGAGAACGGCAGAAATCAATGTGTTATAGGCTAAAAAACTAGAAGATGCAGAACACCTATAACACCAGATGACGCTAATGAAATAATATACACATACGTCTCATTCAAAGAAAGAATCAAAACCAAATAGCAGATGCGTTTGATGAGTGATTTACTCTCACAAAGACGCCAATTTATAGACATGCAGACGATGGAGAAGAACCAATGTCTTCCCCTGATAAAAAATTTCTACACTGTACATTGCCCATATTCTATCGGTGATACGTAATTTATTCCTGAGTGCAACCTTACCGTATTATAGAATTTATTGATGTAAACACATTGCGCTTTTCTTAATTGATCCACGCACTTAAACACTTTACCTCGTATAAATTCACCTTTTAAGCTGTGATAAAACGATTCTATAAACGCGTTATCGGTACAACAGCCGGGCCGATTAACACTATGTTTAAAATCGTATTGAGATAATAGCGACTGAAACATAAAGCCTGTAAATTCAATTCCTCGATCAGTATGAAAGATAATGCCTCTTGGATAACCTCGTTTCTTTAAAGCATAACCCAGTGCATCCCTCGTGAGCTGTGTAGTGCGTGTCGCCGACAAAGACCAACCAATAATACGTCGGGAATACTGATCCATCACTGTTGCTAAATACTGCCACTGACCTCTAACCTTTAAATAAGTAACATCAGCTACCCATACTTGATTAATACCTGTGGGCTTCTCTCTATCTAACAGTAAATTTGTCGCCTTATTATTAAATCGCTTCCGGCCGACTTGCCGAAACGTGACCCGGACGACTCGCTTACGACTAACAAAAACGCCTTGTAGAAACGTCTAGCCAGTCACACAAAAAGCAAACACCTACTTCTCGGTATCTCTGGATGAATCCAAATCGCTCTGATGTTGTTCCGAGAGATACCGTTGCCACTTTTTTAAGAGATCATTTTCCTTCTTTAGTCGTTCTACTTCTTGCTTCAGACGAAGGTTTTTTTCTTATCCACACCCATTCTCTTTTTTCCATCTCCTTGCAGTTTACCGTCAAGGTATTCCTTACGCCAACGAGATAACATAAACGGGTGGATATCTAATCCTTCGGCCACTTGTTTAACTTGAATGTTATCGTGGAAGCTCAGCTTGACCGCTTTCACTTTAAAATCTTTAGTATATTCCCATGTTTTTCTGGGTTGAGTATATTTAGGCATTCGCCACCTCCTAAGTTATTAGAAGGTATACACCAAAACGAGAGAGGTTCAGCGTCCTAATTGACGCGTTTATTATATTCAACTCTCTAAGAACGCTCTAATCTCAGCAGACAGTAAGGCAGGGGCCTCTTCAATCACAAGATGCCCAGTATCTGGTACGGTCACAAGCTTGGAACCCTTTATTTTACTTTGAAGTGCATAAGCTTGTTCGCAAGGTATCCACTCATCCTCTTCACCCCACAATATGAGAACAGGTGCGTTTACCTCGTTAAACTTATCTTGGAATTCATCTGTAAAAAAAGAGTCGGCTTGAGCAATCTGTCGATAAAAAGCTGGTTTCCCCTGCTCACCACTCCATGGCGCTAATATTCCATCGATTGTTTCTTGCGCAAGATTTTGGTGCGCAGCTGTTTTTATATACGCTTCGACGATTGCTGAATGAATATAATCTGGTAACCCAGAAAAAGCGCTTTCATGTTTTTCGATATGCTTAAAGAATGGTGACCCCCAAGGAGATAACGCGACAGGATCAATGACAACAATCTTTTTATAGCTACCTTTATCTAAGATGTGACTTCTCAATACTGTCGTACCACCGAAGTCATGACCTACAATAAAAGGAGACTCCAATTCCCAATGTTTAACTAAAGCATTCAATAATTTATTTTGTATTCCAAGAGAAACATCGGCTTCACTTTTATCCGATTCTCCATATCCAAGTAGATCAAAGTAGTAAACCTTATAATGACAGGCTAAGTCATCAATCAAATGCCTTAAGTTGAAAGACGACCACGGCGTGCCATGTACCAAAATTAGAGGCTCTCCCTCACCTTTAATACCGTACTTTACTTCTCGCCCTTTATATTGAAAGGTGTGTGGGAGACTCCAGCTGCTCAATTTAAACTCCTTGAATATAGACATAATGCTTCCCCGCCTCGCGAGATTTAGGCGCCGACCTCCGTCACCAACGTGGGTTAGCAAATAAATTTCCAGAGCCATAAAATAAAGGTTCATAAAAACCATTTTCGGAGGTCGACATGGCATCATCAAATATACGATTTATCGGACTATATGTACATAAGGAGTCCACTGAAATCGCCATTGCAGAAGATGAGGCCATTCGAGATCTCAGTCGTGCTCGCGAGGAATGTGTTTCAACTCGAACCAAAGCAAAGCAGCGCCTAAAATCGTTTTTACTACGTCACGATATTCGATGCCCTCACAATACCAATTGGAATGAAACCCATTTGCGCTGGCTAGCAGAGATCAACTACCTCACCCAGCTTCCCAAGTCGTTAAAAGCCTGACACAACTCTTCTTGCGTATTCATAACGAACGGACCTGATCGGCGATAGGCTCGACAATCATGCTGCTAAGTAGAGTGATATTGCAATTTTCAACCTCTATTATGCGGCTCATCTAAATGCAAAACCGGTCCTTCTGGCACAATACGCGTAGGGTTAATCATGTCATGGCTGTAATAATAATGTCGTTTAATGTGCGTCATGTTGACGGTTTTTTTTACATGATCATATTGATAAAGTTCTCGTAAATAATGAGATAGATTTGGGTAATCAGCAATACGTTTTAGATTGCATTTAAAATGCCCGACATAAACGGCATCAAACCTAATTAATGTTGTAAATAAACGCCAATCAGCCTCTGTTATACTGTCTCCAGTTAAGTAACGTTTTTCGGATAAGATAAGTTCCATTTTATCTAGCGTATCAAACAAAGTGATAACTGATTTTTTATACGCTTCGGGAGTCGTTGCAAAACCTGCACGGTAAACACCATTATTAATATTGCGATAAACGGTGTTATTAATTCGGTCTATTTCATCTTGCAGCGCATCGGGGTAGTAATCATCGTGATTGTTGGTCAAATGATTAAAGGCACTATTTAGCATGCGAATAATATCGGAAGATTCATTATTTACTATACGCTGTTGTTTTTTATCCCATAAGATAGGCACCGTCACTCGGCCAGAATAATGAGGGTTATCGCGAGTATATATTTCATAGGCGTGTTGCGATTGATATAACGTATCGCCCGTTGCATCTTCGAAATCTGCTGCAAATGACCAGCCTTTATCTAGCATATCGGGGTGTACAACAGACACGCTAATTATATTTTTCAGCTGTTTTAATTCACGAAAAATAAGTGTTCGATGCGCCCACGGACATGCTAAAGAGACGTAAAGATGATAACGATCTGTTTCTGCCGTAAAGCCAGCATCACCTGTTTTACCTGATTGCCCATCAGCAGTAATCCAGTGACGATATTGTGCATCCTCCCGAATAAATTCACCGCCGACACTTTTGGTGTCGTACCACTGGTCATGCCACTCACCCTTAACTAATAATCCCATGACTACTCTCCCGCTATACGGCTATTTTTATAACGAATGTTAATTTACGACAATATTTTATCAACTTGGTTTTTGGCAAAGTCCAACAGCGTATCGGGATCACGTTTGGATCCAGAGGCATCAATAATGTGAATATTATTAATGCCTATAAAACGACATACCTGAGTTAAGTAAGCGCTAGAAAAATCCACTGGGCTACCAATAGCAGTACCGCCTGCCGAGACCACTATAAAAGCACGCTCAACATGGGTTAAACCTTCAGGCCCGTTATTCCCGTATACAAATGTTTCGCCTACTCTGCACACTAAGTCTATCCATGCTTTTAATGCCGCTGGCACAGAAAAGTTATACATCGGCGCACCAATAATTAACGTATTCGCTATTTTTAATTCACCAATGAGTTCGTCAGATAAGCTGAGCAACTGCTTTTGTTCATCACTACGCTCATCCGCCTTGGTGTAATACGCACTGATGTGTGCATCCGTCACAAGCTCTAATTCTGTTTGTGCCAAATCGCGGTGAGCAATATTCGCTGACGAACTGGATAATGTGTCGGCGATATATTGTGTGACTTTTCTTGATAAAGAGTCATCCATGCGTGCGCTGGAATCGATTTTTAATATATTATTTGACATAATTTTATATCCTGTTCATTGTTCTTCTAATTGTTTTTTTATTACGCTGCCAAAGATTTTATTGCATCCATTTTTTAGTCAACACTTGGTCAAGGGACAATTTACCGCCGCCCAAAAAAACCAGTGCCAATGTGATAGAAAATAATGCCAAGGCAAACTCGAACCCACCATTGGATAAGAACAAGCCCGATGAGCTGTGCACCACAATACCGGCTACTAACATAGTGAAAGCAGATACCGCTGCCGCAGGGCGTACTAACAACCCGATAATTAACGCAATGCCACCAAAAAATTCAGCGCTACCCGCCAATAAGGCCATTAGATAACCGGGCTCCAAACCTTGTGACGCCATAAATTGTGCCGTACCTTTTAAGCCGTAACCACCAAACCACGCAAATAGTTTTTGTGCGCCATGTGCAACTAAAATAATACCCACTGGAATGCGTAAAGCTAAGCTCGCCCATTGATCTTCTGTTCGTAGTATTTTTGCTATATTCATGTGTTTACCCTTATCTCTTTTATTAATTCACTATTTATATTGGCTTGTCTGGATGCCCTTGTTTATTGATTATTCCTAGCTCTACAAGGAATGATTGACACTATAGCGGGGCTGGCATAAAAGAAAATTGATTTAATTTGCAGTAGATGTTCAAATATTTTGAACATCTACTCTTACTCTATTATCGAATACCTATATGATTCCTCTAGAAGCCCTCCAAGCCCTTGATGCTATTGATCGTAAAGGCAGTTTTGCTGCCGCAGCCGAAGAGCTATTTCGTGTTCCTTCGGCGATTACTTACACCATTAAAAAGCTGGAGGAACAACTCAATATCAAATTATTTGATCGAAATAAACAGCGAGCAAAGTTAACACCTACGGGTAAGTTGATGCTAGAAAAGGGGCGAGAAATCCTGCGTCAAGTGCAGCAATTGGAGGCACAGGCACAGCAAACAGAAACGGGCTGGGAAAGCCATCTACGTATTGTGGTAGATACTATTATTCCTTGTGAGCCATTTTGGCCGCTGCTTAACGAGCTAAAACAGCAGCAACCTTGGCTTCACATTCAAGTAATAGATGAAGCGCTTAGCGGAAGCTGGGAGGCCTTAACCGCTGATCGAGCTGATTTAATTATTGGTGTAAGTGGTGATGAGCCTGCCGGTGCCAACTGCCAGAGACACTGCTTGGGACATTTACGTATGCAGCTTTGTTGCAATCCAGATCACCCTGCTGCGCAATTGGCTCAACCAATCAACAGGGAACAATTGAAAGATTTTACACATATTTTGGTCAACGATAGCGCAAGCTATCTACCCCAGCGTAATGTGGGCTTATTAGGTATCAGGCAAACCTTATCGGTGAGTAATTTACAACAAAAAGTATCGGCTTTGTGTCACGGTGTAGGCATTAGCCATTTACCAAGCTATTTAGCAGACCCCATGTTTGAAACAGGACAGCTTGTCCATTTAGATACCGGGGCGGAGCACTCCTTTAATCCGTTTTATATGAGTTGGAAACCATCGCAATCAGGTAAGGCTAACGACTGGTTAAGAAAAAAAATCATAGAGGAGCAAGTGCTTGCTCACTTACTAAGCTAGCGGTTACCTTTCCAATATTTACTCATTTCTAGATACATAAAAGAAGCCGTCCATGCGATAAGTACCAGTCCTGTTAAGGCTTCTAACCCCACTAAAAAGCGTAAATCGCCTATAGGCTCAATATCGCCAAAACCCAAAGAGGTATAGGTGGTAAATGAAAAATACACGCTATCCATTAGCGAGCCACTGGTGTTACCAATTAAGTCGCCAAGCTTTCCATAGGCAGCAAGCCAATAGTATGCGATAC
>AEVK01000042.1 GCA_000209515.2 gamma proteobacterium IMCC1989 | reverse complement strand
ATTAGCATTTCTTATGTCTAATACTGTCTAGTACTAGACTAAAAGCATTTCTTCTTATATATTACTTTCAGTTTATATCTTTCCATAAAATAACAAAACCTAGTATAGGCTCAGCATGAAGTTACCTAAACCAATACCGTTATATCCCACATATAATGAGCTTAAAGATATAGAGCTGAACGATTATCCTGAGCTCAATACTTTTTTGAATGAATCGTCGGAGCTTGATCGTTTACAGCACTGGCGCTGGGGCTTGTCGTTTCTTAATTACATTGGTCGCAATAAGTCTGAGCACACATACAATCGTTTTCGTAACGAAGTTGAACGATTTCTTACGTGGGTGTTTATGGTTAAGATGAAGCCCATTGACATCTTGCGTAAGCAAGACATTCTTGAGTACGTAGATTTTTGCTGGAAGCCGCCTGTATCCTTTATTGGCTTGGCGGCTTACGATCGCTTCGTATACCACAATGGATTTTATAAGGTTAATCCAAAATGGTTACCGTTTAGAGTAAAAACACCTAAAGGCCGACAATCTGAGACCGGCTCCCAAGCAGATAAAAAAAAATATAAACCATCGCAAGAGACATTAAAGTCACTATTTACTGGTGTGGTAGCATTCTATAAGTATTTGATGAGCGAAGAGGTTTGCTACGGTAATCCTGCACAAATCGCCAAGTCCGATTGCCGATATTTTATAGCTGATGCACAAGTAAAAGACATTCGACGCCTTACCGAAGATCAATGGCAATACGTATTAGACATAGCGTTAACTGCCGCCGAAAATAATGATGACTATGAGCGCAGCCTGTTTGTGATCGCAAGCCTAAAAACTCTATTCCTGCGTATATCCGAGCTTTCTGAACGAAAAGATTGGTCACCTGAAATGCGTCATTTCTGGCAAGACGAACAAAAAAACTGGTGGCTTAAGGTTTACGGAAAAGGTCGTAAACTACGTGATGTTAGCGTGCCCACGCAATATCTAGGTTATTTAAAGCGTTACAGGCAACACAGAGCCCTCAGCGCCCTACCGTCTTCGTCTGATATCTCGCCCATAGTTGAAAAAATTCGCGGTCAAGGAGGTATGACAACTCGCCACTTAACACGCCTAGTTCAGGAGATATTTGATAAAGCATACGAAAAAATGAAGCTTAAAGAAGGCGAAGACGCCGCTAGAAAACTGCAAGAGGCCTCTACTCATTGGCTGCGCCATACTGGTGCAAGCATGGAAATTGAGCGTGGCCGAGCGCTGAAAGATTTATCAGAAGACCTTGGTCATGCAAGTATGGCGACTACTGACACTATATATGTACAAAGTGAGAATAAGAAACGAGCTGCCTCTGGCAAAGACAGAAATGTAGAGTGATATAAAACCATTAAAATCAAAAGGTTATGATTTCAACCTGATTTGTTTTGTTAAGTTTATGCTCATGATTTTTCTATATATTCTTCCAGTAAAAACTTTCAAAAAAGTCATTAACACCACCTTCACAATAGTGCTATTCTGGATATAGTTTAGGTAAGTAGTACTGTCTAGGTATCAACAGATGGTATTGTATTCTGTTTCAAGCCCAAAGGAGAAAGCCATGAAAATCCAATTTAATACCGACGCCAATATCCACGGTACTGAAGCGCTAGCCGCTCAAGTGACCGCATCAGTAGAGCAAGCGTTAGATCATTTTAAAGATCACATTACTCGTGTAGAAGTGCATCTTAGTGATGAAAGCAAAGGGAAAAGCGGTGTGCACGATCAGCGCTGCATGCTTGAAGCCCGGCTTGAGGGACGTCAACCGGTCGCAGTGACAGATCATGCCGAGACCTTGGAGCAAGCAGTCAATGGTGCAGCTAAAAAACTAGCTCATCGCTTAGAAAGTACTTTAGGCCGCCTAAAAGATCATCGTAAAAAAGCTTCGGGCATCCCTCTGCCTGAAATGGAAGCTGACACCGAGCTACCATCGGATAGCTAATTTAGCTATGAACAGTCGCGTTATCCCTATCTTCTATGTAGGCGAAAGCGTGGTATTGTTATTGTTTGTTAAAACATCTACACGAAGCCTCGATATAGAAGCCCCTTTAAACGTTTTTTCGTTCAAACATAAACCAGTTTTTTGAGGGCGAATCACCTATAATGTCGAGTTTTCGCTGTAGAGACATGCCATGAATTTTTCATCTTTAGATTTCTCGCCAGAAATACAAAAAGCCATTACCGGGTGCGGTTACGAAAAGATGACCCCCATTCAAGAACAGGCCATAGTGCCTGCTCGTCGAGGGAGAGATGTATTGGCTTGCGCACAAACTGGCACGGGCAAAACCGCTGCATTTGCACTGCCTATTTTGCAGCAGATGATCGATAAATCCAGAAAAAGCGAAGAAGTCAACACGCCGCGGGCGCTTATTTTAACGCCTACGCGTGAGTTAGCGGAACAGCTAGCGAATACGATTGGCGCTTACGCTAAACACCTCCCCTTCACTATTGTTGCTGCTTACGGCGGTGTCAAAATATCTAAACAAGCGGCTAAGTTTTCATCCGATGTTGATATATTAATCGCCACACCGGGCCGCTTGCTTGAGCTCGTCACCCAATGTCATACGCATTTGGCCAATGTAGAGTTTGTTGTGCTAGATGAAGCAGATCGAATGCTGGATATGGGTTTTGTAAATGATGTGCAAACGTTACTGAAAGGCACTGCCAAAAATAGGCAGTGCCTATTGTTTTCGGCCACCCTTTCTGCAGGGGTTAACGAGCTATCGCACAAACTATTAAAAAACCACTTAGAAATACGGGTAACCAAAGCAAATTCCACCGCCGATACCATCGAGCATATTGTTTATCCCATCGAAGAAAAGCGCAAAATTGCGTTATTTAATGAATTGCTGGAAGAATATAACTGGTATCAAGTGTTGGTATTTACCAGCACTAAAGGGCAAGCAGATAGCTTATTGGCTAGCTTGAAAGAGAACAAAATACCTGCCGCCATTTGTCATGGCGATAAAACACAGGGCGCACGGCGACGTGCCTTAGCCGACTTTAAGTCCGCTAAGATACAGGTATTAATCGCTACTGAAGTGGCCGCACGGGGCTTAGATATTCAAGGATTAGAATATGTAGTGAATTACAATTTGCCCTTCTTAGCCGAAGACTATGTTCATCGTATAGGGCGAGCCGGTAGAGCGGGAAATAAAGGTTATGCGATATCGTTAGTGAGCCGTGAAGAAGAACGCAACTTAGATGCTATTCAGCGCTTAATTGGTCAAAAGGTGAAGCGCATTAACCGAGCGGGTTATGAGGTGCAGCAGCGACGGGCGCTAGTGGAGAAGATTGAAACCGAAAAACGTACTGGACGGAAAAACAGATCATCTCAGACTATCATTAAAAAAGGCGCTAAATAGCGCCTTTTTATTGTTTTAACTGCATTTAGCTACATTTCGTAGCAAGCATCAACCAACTTACCGATAGTAACATCACTAACAATCTTATAAGCCGACAATGCATCTTCTATCGCTTTTCGATCTTCTTCTGTGGCCGATCCATAACGATCGCCCGAAGTAACAAAACCTTCAAATAATTCTTCGTTACCGTCAAGGCTAACAAACAAGTTGCGATCTTCTACTTGACCCGCAAAGTTATCAAAAAACTGCCCGTAATCTGCTTCTTCACTCAGGTCGATTTTACAAGAAAACTCGAAACCAAGAATGGCGTATTCATCAAGGTATAATTTTTTACGTAGACGGTTGCTGCGCTTAATCGGTGTGGTCATATGTTGCTACTCTTCGAAGACTATAATAGTGGGTTTTAAAGCGCGAATGGTAACAGCTTTACACAAATACAAGCAATGAAATCAGCTTGGATTCAGCGATACTCTACTGAATCATTGTTGATTATAAGAATATAATGAAACGGTATGGACAATAGCCAGATTAGTGCCCTGCTACGCTTTCAATTTTTTAGCTCTAGCTTTATATTGCGTGCCATTCTACGAGCAATTTTACTATTGATAAATTTATTGAGAGCTTTATGACAAACACCCTTGATTTTGCCAGCATCAACCAAGAACTTCGCGAAAAACATCCGGTTGAGATTATCCGTTGGGCGCTATCGCTAGAGAAGAAAACTATTGTTACCACCAACTTTGGCCCTCACGAAGCCGCTATATTGCATATGACCGCAGAGCAGGATGGCAAAATGCCTGTTGTTTGTGTGGATCATGGCTACAACACCGAAGCCACCTATCGCTTTGCTGAAGATCTAATTCAGCGCTTATCGCTTGATATGCACTACTTCACACCAAAAGTCACCGCTAAACGTAGAGCTACTGTGTATGGTGGCATTCCAAGTATTGACGACGAAGCAGCCCATGATGAGTTTACTCGCGAAGTAAAGCTTGAGCCTTTTGGTCGTGCGATGAGTGAATTTGCACCAGAAGTATGGCTAACCGCCATTCGTAAAGAACAAACCCCATTTCGCGATTCATTAGATATCGTCACCCAAGATATCACCACAGGTCTAATCAAGGTTGCTCCGCTGTTCTATTGGACAGAATTAGACTTAGAAGAATACCTAGTAGAGCATGATCTTCCTATAGAAGAAGATTACAACGATCCGACAAAAGTACTTAAAGATCGTGAGTGTGGATTACATGTAGGAAAGGCATAGAACTTAACCTTAAAATCATTAAAAACTCAATTGATTCAAATGGATAGAAAATAAGTTGAATGTGGTTTCTAATCAAATAGAAAAGCTGAGGTTAGCGTTTGCGGTGCTGCTTTTCTCGACGATCTTTTGTGTGCTAAGCTATCGTTATATTAAGCGATTGATTGAGGAGATAGGCGAATGTTAAATACATTGATTATGGGTGCGGCATTGCTGGTTGTCGTAGGCTTAATGGCTTACTTTGCTTTTGATGTGTATCGTGAACAGCATAAACATCACCACACAAAATAAGCCCATTCAGACTCATTTCTCCTTATATCAAAAAGCGCCCTAGTGGCGTTTTTTTTTCGCCTGAAATTCTATTAAATTCAACCTATAGGGCTCTTATTGAATGTATATACTACACATTTTCAATGCAGCTTTTACCGTGTTTTACTACAAAATATAGGCCGGTTCACGCATTGTCACAAACTCTTCTGCAGCCGTTGGGTGAATACCAATAGTGCTATCAAAATCGGCCTTGGTTGCCCCTGCTTTGATGGCAACGGCTAAGCCCTGAACAACCTCTCCCGCATCGGCACCGACCATGTGACAGCCCACTACTCTATCGCTTGCTTGGTCAACCAGCAACTTCATAAAAGTTCGCTCATTTAAACCACTCAGCGTATGTTTCATATGCTTGAATTCAGACTTATACACCGCAACCGAACCATATTTTTCTTTGGCTTGTGCCTCGGTATAACCTACCGTGCCTATATTCGGCTGGCAGAATACGGCGGTGGCGATAAAGTCGTAATCCACTTTGTGATCTTTTTTCTCAGAATAAAGATTCCGCGCTAATGCCATACCTTCAGCTAGAGCAACCGGAGTTAGCTGCATGCGATCTATGACATCGCCTACCGCATAAATAGAAGGCTCCGCTGTTTGGAAGTCTTCATTGACGACAATACTGCCCTTCGCGGTTAATTCGACAGCGGTATTTTCTAAACCTAAATTTTCTGTCTTAGATTTACGACCTGTCGCATACATAACCGCATCCACTTCAAGTGTCGAGCCATTGGTTAAACTCACCAACAAACTACCATCGGCTTGCTTTTCTATTTCGGTCACATTGGTATTAAACTGCAAATCAACGCCTTTCTTACGCATCTCGCTAGCAGTAAATTCGCGTATATCGTCATCAAAACCGCGCAAAAACATATCACCGCGATAAAGTAAGTGAGTTTCACTGCCGTAACCCTGAAAAATCCCCGCAAACTCGACGGCAATATAACCACCGCCAACAACAATGACTCGCTTAGGAAATTCATCTAAATAAAAGACTTCGTTAGAGCTAATAATATGCTCTTTACCCGCGATATCGGGCACCATTGGCCATCCACCCACCGCAACCAAGATGCGCTCTGCAGTATATTGCTTATCGCCTACGGCAACAGTATGGGCATCAACGATTGTGCCGCGACCATGAATAATCTCAACGCCGGCATTTTTTAACATATTGTCGTAAATGCCATTTAAGCGCTCAATCTCTTTTGTCTTGTTGTCGCGTAGTGTCGGCCAATCAAAGCTGGTTTCTCCCACTGTCCAACCGAAACCGGCGGCGGCTTCAAACTCTTCCGCGAAATGAGAGCCATAAACGAATAACTTTTTAGGGACACAACCTACATTCACACAGGTACCACCTAGGTATAAATCTTCGGCAACGGCGACTTTTGCCCCTAAACCCGCCGCAATACGGCTAGCACGTACACCGCCAGAACCGGCGCCGATAACAAATAAATCATAATCGTAAGACATTATTGACTCTCTAATATGGAAGATAATGGATACAAGAACCTCTGAAACCGCTTTTACAATGCTCTGACATTAGACACTCAGATAGTTTCAAGATGATTTCAAAAGCGCTATAGATATTTATAAGGATGCATCATACCCGCTGTGTTTTTAAAAACACAATAAAAGGAGTTAATGACGCTAATAGGTATGCCTAACTACGACTCCCTGCTATGGGCGAGATGAGTTTTCAATTGTTAGCCAGCGCTCATAAATAGCGTCTGACCAATAGGTTTGAAAATGCGCTATGACATCAATAATCTCTGTTTCGCTTAACACCTCTTTGAACGCGGGCATTTGACCACCTACTGGGGCACCGCCAAGATAAATGGTACGGCCTAATACACTTAATGGGTGATGCCATGCATGAGCCGAACCATTTAATGGCGGTGGTGGATAAGCGCCGTTGGCATCGGGGGTTTTCCAATCGGCTGTGGCCTCTGCATTTTTGCCGTGACAAACAACGCAGTTACTCGAAAATACTGCCTGCCCTCGATCGGCTTGCTCAGCAAAATACCAACGATTAGTGATGGGTTTTGGCGTTAACGTGAGCTTTGCAAGCGTTAGTATAGTGTCGCTTTCTTGGTAAGTAATATCCACGACTTCGCTTTCGTCATGACTTTTTTCACTGCTTTTTTCACTACAGGCTAAGAGACTAAGGCATAGCATCACAGCAAAGATTGTATTTATTGATTTCACGTTATTGGCCTATATGTTATTTAGATAAATATTATCGTTATGATCAGCGGCCGAAGCCGCTTTTTTCATTTTAAAGTCCTTGTTTTTTAGTAGCGTATAATATCGGTGTATTCACCATCCGTTTTAATGGTAATTGTTAACGATTGTTTAGTGCGGTTACGCCAAAACCAACCATGACCACCATCAAATGCCGCCTCTAGTGTTCCCTCACGTTTTGAATCAGTGCCTTTATAGTAAGGATGGTATTTAATTTTTAGTTCTTTAGAGTCTCCATGAACATCAAAGTTAGATTTTCCACCATTGGTCTCCCATATATAATTAACCTTAGCGCCTTTTATCATTGTCACTTTCACCTCAGTGCCTTCATCTGGCGCAAGGGTGAATGTTATTTCATGATTTTGTGAAGTAACACTATCCGTCTTCGTAATGGCTACGTTTTCTACGATTGTAGGTTTTTCAGAGGCAACAATTGCTACGCTTGGTTGCTCTGCCTTAGCTGTATCTGCTGCTTCTGTTTCTAGTGAAATCCTTATTTCCCCCATACGCTTTAGCCCGATAGCTTCACCAATTCTTGTGGGGTCAATACCGTACTCGGCTGGCATGACAACCGCAATGAGTAAAAAAAATGCGATGATTATAGCGATGATAGTTGATTTTATTAATTTAGCCGTTGAGGGCAACTCTCGTTCAGAAGGTATGTTTGCGTTATACATTATGGTATTTCCTATTAAAAATATTAACGATGCATGTGTGAGAATAGATTTACAAAATGAAATAACCTGTTATGTGGTATCCCATTAATAAAAAACCCAGCATCATGATAAAAACATTCGCTTTGTAGGCATGACGTAAAAAATTACTCGTTTTTCGCCAATACGTAATAGCAATTAAAATAGCGGCTAGCGCTAAAAACTGACCAATTTCAACACCGATATTAAAAAAGATTAAGTTGGGTAATAGGCCGTCAGCTGATAGCTCATACTCTAAAATTTTAGTGGCTAAACCAAAGCCGTGAAGCAAGCCAAATAGAAAGGTAGCCGCTTTAGTGTTTGGCTGAACGCCAAACCATCGTTGATACGCTCCCATGTTGTCTAGCGCTTTATAGACAATGGAAAAGCCGATAATCGCATCAATAATAAATGCGCTAATGCTTATTTCCATTAGTACACCAGACAGTAGTGTTACCACATGTCCAACCGCGAAAAGCGTCACATAAATAGTGATTTCTTTCATGCGATATAAAAAGAAAATGACACCCAACAAAAAAAGTAAGTGGTCATATCCTGTCATCATGTGCTTTGCGCCAAGGTAAATGAAGGGAATCGCATGAACCCCTGTGGTTTCTTGGATATACCCTTTGTCACCCGCTGTCACAGCATGAGCTAAAACATCGGGAGTCATCCCGAATAAACCGATCGACATTAACCCTAAGCCGATAGCGACATATAGGCGATCTTTTGTTGTGCATGGTTGAAAAATTTGAAGCATAAGAGCCTCCTCCGTTCATAAATTAATACTCATTAGATATTATGAAGGCGCACAAATTATGGCTGTCTACCGTATAGCAAACAGATAAATGCACCTTGGGAGTGGTGGTTTATATTCGCAGTCGTTGCGTAGATAGATATAGAGGAATTGTACTGGAGCTAAATGTTCCCCACTCAAGAATAGGATGAGTTTTTCCGTGAAGAGAATCGGCAACACTATATGATGTTATATCTAAAGCCGAATAAAAAAAGTCAATTTGATAAAAATCGAAAATTGGCATGTCTAGATTGCTTAGATTCAGCCGTTGCAAGTCTACATTGATATAGTCGTCATAATAACTGACGATATCAATATGAATTAGGTGGTGACTATTTGTATCGCTGACAATATTATCATCAAGGTTGTGATAATGCCCATTATCATGATCGTGGGAATGTTGATGAGGTGAGTGCTGATGGCTGCTTTCTAAAAAATGCTTAATATTATTTTCATGTAATACATGAACAGCATCATGAGGCAACCATGACGCGAATGCAGGCGACACCAGTAAAGTAATTAAAAGTAGGCAAAGTGTTTTTTCATTGGCAATAATGATACCTAATTAAATAGGAATATGTATACTTAAATTAATTAAATCTTAGAATGAGAGATAAAAACAGCTTACGTTAATTACACTAACCGCGCTTATGAAAACCAGCAAAACGTTTTACAGTGTATAGCTTCCTGTTATAAAAAATTGATCATCTCAAAACGTAAAGCTATTCATCAACCATGCGATAACAATCACTTGAGGCACGGTTAGCAAGGGTAAAAATAAGGCAATTTTCCACGATTTTGTCGTGTCTTTTAATACCATGATTTCGGTATAGTCGGTAGAAACACCCGTCATAAGAAAAGCAAAGCTATTACCTGGCGAGTTGGCGCGAGTGAGCAAGTCGGCTGCAATAGGCGTTGAACCTTCAGAACACACTTCGAGTATGGTGGCGACTAAAACGGTTAACCCTAAGCCTGCCACGGTAGGGCCAAAATAAGTACCGAATATTTCTGGCGAAACAAACGCGCGTATTAAACCCGCTAATAAAATACCGAACAAAATCCATCGCAATACCATGCGAGAATCTTTAATACCGTTGATTAGCATACTGCGCAAAAATGTTATATCGAAGCGTGTTGTCGCTAGGCGTTTTTTTGCTTCACTCCAAAAACGAAAATCGCTAGGTAGGTCAATCGTGGATGGATTTTCGGGTAGTACTTGACGCTTAACTAACGCTTCAAAAAGTAAGCCTGTAATAATGGCAATAAGCATCGATAAAGCAATAAACGCCAGTGTCCAAGGCAAACCAATTAAGGCTATTAAAATTAATGTCAGTGAAAACGAGTTCCAAGGGCTGGCAATTAAAAAAGCCATTACTTGTCCAATACTGGCGCCGCGCTCATAGAGTTTGGCACCGACCATTAAAATGCCATGGCTGCACAGATCTAATAATACTCCCGCTGCAGTTGCTCGTAGGATGCCTCTCAGGCCTCGCTTATTCCCTAAAATCGACATAACAAATTCGCGGGGAATTTTCGATAACAGAGCGACTAATACAATACCAATAGCCACTCCCCACCACATGGTATTCACTAAATCAAAAACTGAAGACGTAAGCGTTTGATACCAAGCAAAGAATTGAACTGGCTCTGCCAGCTCTGCGCTACTCTGAAAAAGATTATGTTGATAAACTGCATGCCCATAAAAAAAGACGACAAACAACAGCGACCCCCAAAGCAAAAAATCTGGCCGACCTGTTGTCGGGTGACAACTGCTGTGACTAGCATGTGGTTTATTGTGCTTTGCTGCGCAATGATTATCTGAATTTTCAGCCATATTGCAATCCCCCTATTAATCTTAAAAAAGCTACTTACAAAAGGTAATTTAAAAAAGTTATTTACAAAAAGTTATTTACAA
>AEVK01000043.1 GCA_000209515.2 gamma proteobacterium IMCC1989 | reverse complement strand
TTGGCTGCTGGAGAATAGCCAGTTTTTTCGTCCAATCACCAACGGGCGGATAGCATTTTCAGCGCGATTATTATCAATCGGTCTGCTGCCATCATCCAAATAAGCGATGAGCTGCGGCCATTGGTTATGCAGATAAACGAGTGCTTCTCCCAGTGTTGATTTGGGTGGGCTATTGCTCAGTGATTTATCTAGCCATTGCTTTAATTTTTCAATAATCGGTTTGGCTTGTGATTGTCTTATGGCAAGCCGTTCATGAACAGGGCTGTCTTTGCTCAATTTCTCAATGCGATAAAGTTTTTGGATACACCCTAATGCGATATCCGCTTTACCTGTCTTTCCTTTGGGTTGTTGCCGCTGCGCATCAATGAACTTTCTACGTGCGTGTGCCCAGCAACCAAGACGAGTCAGTTGATTGGTAGCGCATACCGCGCCG
>AEVK01000044.1 GCA_000209515.2 gamma proteobacterium IMCC1989 | reverse complement strand
ACCAAAAGGGTCAGTCTCGATTGAAACGCAATAATATTAGTTTCTAACCAAAAGCAGCCCCCCCAAAAAAAACCACCTTAACTCTGAGAAGCACTTTTCTTATAAAAAATCACCTCTTAGTCAACCCTATTATTCAAGGAGCAACTGGGGATACGTTAGCGCACTGTTCCGATTGCTTAACCTATTTAGCCGAGTCTGCGGGTGGAATTAATGAGATAAAGGGGCGTACTAGCAGTATGCTTATTGACGTATTCCCTCTAACACTGCCGCGCTAAGCACCATTATGCAGCCCAGCCATTCATATACGCTTAGGCTGACACCGGTGATAATTAATACCGAGACGACGGCGACGACGAGCTCAACCACGATAAGTACTGAGCCTCGCCCTGCGCCTAGACATGTCACGCCCCACATGCTGCCGAAACTAACAAGCATAATCCAGCCAAGGCCATAGGCAATTGCCCAAAAAATGGTTTGAGTGTCGGGCAGTGCTTCATCGATTGGATACCATAATAAAACTCCTGCCACCAAGACTAAGCCACCCACAAACATAAAACCGACTTTACTGGTAAAGGGCGTATTGGCGGTAAAGCGAAAAACAATGGCATTCGCCGCTAAAGCTAAACCAGACAGTAGAGCCAAGCCATCAATCCATGTGAAGGCCGTCCACGAGACTGCCCACACATCTAAAATAAGGGCTGCGCCAATAATGCAGAGTAACACGGTGATAATTCTGCGTTTATCAATCACTTCATCCAATAATAAACGCCCGCCTAAAACACTCCATACGGGTAACATATAAAACAAAATCATCACCCGTATGACATCGCCATACAGAATGGAGACTTGGAAAGCCACATTGGCCAAACCACCAAACAAGGCGACTAATAGCATCAGTGGCAACACCGGTATCCACAATGTGCGTTGACGAATGAGCCACGGTAATAACACCAATGAAATAGAGGCGCTAATGATGAACACTAGATGCAAGCCGTGCAAACCACTATCGCCCAGGGCTTTAATAGGTAACCATGTTAAGCCCCAACCAATAGAACTGAATAGTAAAATAATAACCGCGAGCCTAGCGCTCATAACATATGCCTTTGATTGAGGATGTTGTTGATTAGAGGAATTACAATAAGGCGTGCACTTTACTATAGAACCGCAAGGATGGGACTAAAAATTCATTCTGTGCTGGCATTGCTTACCTGATGCCAACAATCTCACAATTGGAAGACAGATCAAGTCTGACATGACGATGTTAAGATAACGGGACAACAGTCACGACTACTTATTATTTTTCTATCGCGCTGTCTTTTCTATATAATCGCCACTTGTTAATTTCTATTCAGCCACCTATGCACTTACCCATCATCTATCAAGACGAGTATTTGGTCGCCATCCACAAACCAGCAGGCTTGTTAGTACATAAAAGTTTAATCGACAAACACGAATCTCAATACGCCATGCAAATATTGCGTGATCAAATTGGGCAATGGGTTTACCCGCTACATCGTTTAGATCGCCCTACATCGGGGGTGCTGCTATTTGGCTTATCGAAAGAGGTCGCGCAATTAATGGGGGAGCAGTTTGAGCAACGTCTTTTGCAAAAAACGTACTGGGCGATTGTTCGTGGTTATATCAACAAAGAAGGTATTATTGATCATCCCATAAAACCCACTGCCGATTTTAAACGTGACAAACAACGTATTGCACAAAAAGAAGCGCAAGAAGCAATTACCGGCTATCGTCGATTAGGTACATTAGAACTCCCCTATTGTGTCGATCAGTTTCCAATTAGCCGTTATTCGTTGGTTGAGCTATCACCACAAACAGGACGAAAACATCAATTACGTAAACACATGAAGCACCTTAGCCACCCGATCATCGGCGACCCAAAATACGGTAAAAGCAAACACAATCATTTTTTCAAAGAACATTTTAATTGTCATCGCCTGCTTTTAGCCGCAACCCAACTCACACTAAACCACCCTATCACCCATCAATCATTAACACTATCCGCGCCCATCAATAGTGTTTTTAGCGACATTGCTCAATTATTTAAACCATAAAAACTATGTAGTTCACTTCATCATTTAACATTTTTTCGGCACAGAAATCGCTTCACAAAATTGTCATATTGGCAGCTTATGATGTGTACTATTACATATCATTTCTATTGTAGATTGGCATGAAGTTATGAAGCAAAAAATACATTACCGCACAGTATGGCTATCCGATATTCATTTAGGCTGTAAAGATTGTAAAGCTGAATACTTACTCGATTTTTTAAATAACTCCACTATCGACACCTTATTTTTGGTGGGTGATATTGTTGATTTGTGGGCGTTAAGTAAAAAGTTTCTGTGGCCTGCATCCATCACACAACACTTTACTTCACAAACTTCTCTCATTGCCGGATACCGATGAATCGGGCCATCAAACTCGTGTGATTTACTTACCCGGCAATCACGATGAACCGGCTCAACAATATGACAATATGTCCTTCGGGCATGTTGAGATTCACCGTGAGTATATCCACACCACGGCGAATGGAAAAAAACTATTATTACTTCACGGTGACCAGTTTGATAGCGAAGTATGCTTTGGTCGCCTACATAATTGGATAGGTGACAAAGCATATGATGTACTCTTACTACTCAACCGTTGGTTCAACGCTATACGTACTAAACATGGCTATCCTTATTGGTCACTGGCAGGCCATATCAAAACCCGTATTCGCGGTGCCAACGATGCCATTGCTCGCTATCGAGAAGCCGCAATAGCGCGAGCAAAAAAAGATAAGCTAGATGGGATTGTTTGTGGTCATATTCACCATCCCGAAATCACTACTATAGACGGCATCACCTATTACAATGATGGTGACTGGGTAGAAAACTGCTCTGCCTTAACGGAAGACCACCAAGGTAATATAAGTTTGGTTTTTTGGTCAGAAGAGTTGGCCAAACAATCCTCACCACCACTATCGCTAGTAGCCAAAACACATAAAGTAAAACAAGCTGCCTAGCTAACGCGTTAACAAAAGCGTCACAAACACAAGGTAGGATTCGTAAAATATTTTTGATTTTATGAGTTACTCTATGTTTACCGTTGACGCTTTACTCGAAAAACACTATCCAAAAATTTCAAATCATCCTTGGTTGCGTAAATCGACCTGTTTTTTCTTACGCTATCTATTAAAAGAAAAAGAAATTAACAGCTTTAGCGCGGAATACCCTCACCTGCACGGCGTAGATTTTGTAGAACAAATTTTAGAATATTTTCATTTTAGTTATTCCACACGTGATACCGAAAAAGAGAACATTCCCACGGAAGGCAGACTAGTGATTATTGCCAATAATCCAATTGGGTCACTTGATGGTTTAGCGCTGATTAAATTAGTCAGTGAAGTGCGCAGAGACATTAAAGTGGTGGCGAACGAGACATCAATGTCGATCACACCGTTACACTCCTTACTACTGCCGATGAATGACGCTAATGGTAATAAAGATAATTCACATATAGATAATATACATACCCATTTACAGAATGAAGGCACGTTAATTATTTTTCCCGCCGGAGAAGTCTCTCGTTTAAAACCGCAAGGGGTAAGAGATAGTCGCTGGCACAGTGATTTCTTACTAATGGCTTCTAGTGCGCAAGCGCCTATTTTGCCTATCTTTATTGACGGAAAAAATTCGCCGTTGTTTTATACCTTATCGATGATATACAAACCATTAGCCACATTATTGTTGGTGCGTGAAATGTTTAAACAACGTACCAAACATTTACCCATGCGGGTTGGTGAGCTTATTCCTTACGACAGCTACAACAATAACTCTATCGCCCCTCATCAGAAAGTGAAGTTGCTTCAAAAACACTTGTACCGCCTTGGGCAAAATCGGCGTGTTATTTTTACCACTCAAAAAGCCATTGCGCCACCGGAGGATCGACAAGCGTTATCAAAAGCGATACGTCAATGCGAGCATTTGGGGAGTACTAGCGATGGTAAAGATATTTACCTGTATTCCTACGACAATAGCTCGCCTATTTTGCGTGAAATTGGTCGCTTACGAGAAATTGCATTCCGCGCGGTCGGCGAAGGGAGTAACAAGCGCCGCGACATTGATCAGTACGACAATGAATACTTTCATCTTATTTTATGGGATAAACAAGATTTAGAGATTGTCGGCGCATACCGTTTTGGCGATGCCAAACGTCTAACGCAAAGCGCGCAAGATAAGCACTCGCTCTATAGCGCAACGCTGTTTGAATACAACGACAAGATGCAACCGTATTTTGAACAAGGCTTAGAATTAGGTCGTAGCTTTATTCAACCTAAATACTGGGGGAAGCGCAGCTTAGATTATTTATGGTATGGCATTGGCGCGTTTTTAAAACATCGCCCACAGTACCGTTATTTATTTGGGCCGGTCTCCATGAGCGATACTTTACCTAGTACTGCGAAAGATTTGCTAGTGTGTTTTTATCAGTTGTACTTTTCTAGTACAGAAACATTGGCGATATCCAACAGCCCCTACCAATTGCCATCATCGGTTCAGGGTATTTTTAAGGGCGATAACTACAAGGAGGATTTTTCGACGTTAAAAAGTATGATGAGTAATATGGGGGTTGCGATTCCCACGCTGTATAAACAATATACCGAACTGTTTGAAGACGGCGGCGTGCATTTTCTCAGCTTTGGTATCGACCCTGACTTCAATCATTGTGTGGATGGTTTGGTACTGACAGACTTACACAAACTCAAAGAAAAACGCCGCAAACGCTACATGAGCGAGTAGGCGCGTCTCTTCGTTGAAACAGAACGTTGAAACACAACCTTGATCCACAGCTTTCACCAACGGCTTTGACCTACTACCTACTGATCCACATCATCCATATCTGCCTGTCCTGATAATCGGCGGCGGATATGCGACCATGACATTCCCACCCCCAATACAATCGCGACAATCACCAACACTATGTATTGAAAAACAACACCGTCTACAACTAACCATTTCATATCTACCAACACCCAAATAGCACAGCCAAACAATGCCGCCACTAGGCCGATACCAATGGGGCCTAAAGAGCGCAACGTAGCGCGTAAAAAGATTACCCAACCAATGGATAACACAATACCCGCCAATAACAATATAGGCAGTGACACTCGGACTGTCGCATCTTCACTTGGCGATATTTGTTCAATCACTAAATGATAAAATGAATACTCTGTCGGGTTGTATGTCAGCATAACCAAGATAAGTGCAAATAAGAAACGAATGGAAAAATTAGAAAAGGTAAACGAAGCGGCCATTATAATAATCTCAATGATGCGTATGAATAGAAAAGCAATGGATAAATACAATTGATTGTATGCGCGATTTTGACAGCTTATGATATTGCTATCAACTCTCGTCATTTAGTCGCAATCATTCGCTAGATGCTTTATCGTATCGCTCCTGTGCATAATCCTTTTGTACAGCACCATATAAACGGATACCGATATGCTGGAAGAAACCTACGACAAGCTCAGCCCCGATTGCGTGATGGATGCCGTAGAAAGTCTAGGGTTTCATAGCGACGCACGCATACTAGCCTTAAACAGTTATGAAAACCGCGTTTATCAGATTGGTATTGAAGATGGCGAGCCATTAATTGCCAAATTCTATCGTCCATTACGCTGGAGCGACGAGCAGATACAGGAAGAGCATGATTTTACACAAGCACTACTTGATATTGATGTACCCGTCGTACCACCCCTTATTTTTAACGATAAAACACTGCACCTACACGCGGGCTATCGCTTTAGCCTTTATACCCGCCGTGGCGGACAAGCTCCCTCACTGGATAACGGTGATCATTTAGAAGTATTAGGGCGACTAATGGGGCGAGTGCATAACTTAGGTAAAACCGAACTATTTAAGTATCGCCCCGATATTGATATCGCCAGCTACGGGGCAGCCAGCCGTGATTTTTTACTGGCAAACGACTTTATCCCTAACAGCTTACGCGCCGCGTACGAATCGCTAGCGAATGATTTGATTGATCGTATTCAGCAAATATTCGAGTCTGTTGAATACACCTCTGTACGCTTACATGGTGATTGCCATGGTGGCAATATTCTATGGCGCGACGATAGCGCTCACTTTGTTGATTTTGACGATGCTCGTAACGGCCCCGCCATTCAAGATTTATGGATGATGCTTTCTGGCGACTATCAACAGCGTTGTATCCAACTCGCCGATATTTTAGAAGGCTACACTGAGTTTTGTGACTTTAATCCTGCGGAAATCAGTTTAGTGGAGAGCTTACGGACCTTACGTATTTTGCATTACAGTGCGTGGTTAGCAAGGCGCTGGAGCGATCCGGCGTTTCCTCATAATTTCCCTTGGTTTAATACCGAACGTTATTGGGCAGAACATATTTTGGAACTGCGAGAACAATTTGCTGCCCTACAAGAGCCTGCGTTGAAATGGCTATGATAAAAACAGACAGCTACAGGCTCTTCACCCAACAAAAGCGAACAGGTACACTGTTCGCTCTATTTTTTAATAAGCGACACATACACTAAGAATTTTATGACTAACAATGACCCCGTTTGGGAAATGATGCGTTGCACCTCCCAAGAACACGCTCAACAAGAACCGCTATTAGCGAGTTTTTTACATGCGACCATACTCAATCACGACAGCCTTGAAGATGCACTGAGTTATCACCTCGCAAGCAAATTAGACAGCCCTACGGCATCGGCATTACTCATTCGAGAAATTATCGAAGACGCTCTGCAATCGTCCGATACCATTAGCCAAGCGATGCGTGCCGATATTGTCGCGACGTATGAGCGTGACTCCGCTTGCGAATGCCTCTCTACCCCATTTTTATTTTATAAAGGCTTCCATGCTTTACAAGCTTATCGTGTGGCACATTGGCTATGGCAACAGAACCGTAAACAATTAGCCTGCTTCTTACAAAACCACATATCAATGGCCTTTGGTGTCGATATCCACCCTGCAGCCACCATCGGCAAGGGCATTATGCTCGACCATGCTACCGGCATTGTGATTGGTGAAACGGCGGTGGTCGAAGACAATGTCTCTATCATGCAATCCGTTACACTAGGCGGCACTGGCAAAGAATGCGGTGATCGTCACCCTAAAATTAGGCAAGGCGTGTTGATTGGTGCTGGCTCGAAGATTTTAGGTAACATCGAAGTCGGCGAAGGTGCGCACGTAAGTTCTGGTAGCGTTGTACTGCACCCAGTACCGGCACACACCGTAGTCGCCGGTGTACCAGCAAAAGTGATTGGTGAATCCGCTACGTTGCAGCCAGCGCTGGATATGTGTCAGGAATTGCGTTGCAAAGGTAGCCAGTAAACTGAATTTAACAACGATGGTATATTTATGGAATATGTAGAGCTCGTCGCCATTCTCGCTGTACTGCAGTTTTTCTTTTTCGGTTTTATGACCGGACAAGCACGTAGAATATCTGGACTTAAAGCTCCGGCGGTGACCGGTGATGAAGGTTTTGAACGCATGTACCGCGTGCAAATTAACACACTAGAAACCTTAGTCGCGTTTATGCCAGCACTATTACTGGCAGGGCAATACTGGCCTAGCGCTGTCGTCGCTAGTATCGGTGCGGTTTATATTATTGGGCGATTTATCTATTGGCGTGCCTATGTAAGCAACCCGTCGAAGCGCGCTCTTGGATTTATTTTATCAATACTACCAACGCTGGTTCTTATTTTACTCGCTTTGGGCGGCATTATATTATCACTGATAAATAGCTAAAAACTCACTACATCACTCATATCATTCGTCCCAAGCCAGCACATTAATAATCGGTCTATCCCTAGGGCAACACCGGCGCAGTCTGGCATATTGCCTTCGCTTAACGCTTCTACTAGTGATTGATCGTAAGGCAAGACAGGCAGATTATGGGCTTGACGATAATCGACATCTTGTTCGAATCGAGCCTGTTGCTCAGCCCCCTCGTTCAGCTCCCAATAACCGTTGGCTAACTCGATTTTATCCACATATATTTCAAACCGCTTAGCCACAAGCTGCCCTTGGGCATCTTCCGCGACTTTAGCAAGAGCAGCTTGAGAAGCGGGATAATCGCTAATAGCGACAACGCCAAGGGGTAATCTAGGCTCGATGCAGTGGGTAAACAATAAATCCAGCAAGGTATTTTTATCACCTGCCATCAAGCCTTCATCTATCTCACCGTTGAGCTCACTCAAAGCACACTGCAATAGTACTTTAGCTGTTGCAACATGGGGGTCAATGGATAAATGCTGTTGAAACACTTCTCGATAGGTGAACGCGCTGCAAGGCTTTTCGGGGAAGAATAAGGCCAGTAAATTATTTACCTCGCCGATCAACTGCTGCTCCGTCCAGCCAATGCGATACCATTCCAGCATGGTGAATTCGGGGCGATGACGCCGTCCTTGCTCACCTTGGCGAAAAGCTTTTCCTAAATAATATACATCGTGCTGGTAAGCCGCCAATAAGCGCTTCAGAAAAAACTCGGGAGAGGTTTGTAAGTACTCAGTACGCCCCAAAACCTTTGTTTTCAGGCTATCAATAAAAGGATCGACCGTGGCATATTCACTCAGAACGGGAACATCCACTTCTAATACTTGTTGTGCAAGAAAGAACTCCCGCACGATTTGATATAATTTTGCCCGCTGCTGAAGCGCGGGCAAAGAGGCGCTAGGCTGCCAAGACATTAACTATCTTTTGCGCGACAAAGGTATTCGCCAGTGCGAGTATCCACACGAATCACTTCACCTGTAGACAAAAATAAAGGCACTTTAACCATTGCTCCTGTGACTAAGGTGGCTGGTTTGGTACTACCATTCGCAGTATCGCCTTTTATGCCGGGATCGGTCTGTGCGATTTCTATTTCAACATGGTTTGGTGGAGTAATTACCAATGGCGAGCCATTATATAAAGTCACCACCACTAACTCTTGCTCTTTTAACCACTTGTACGACTCACCAACGGCTTTTTTATCGGCTGGATATTGCTCAAAGCTAATGGGATCCATAAAATACCAAAAATCGCCATCGGTATAGAGATACTCCATATCATGGTCCATGACATCGGCGCCCTCTAAGGATTCGCCCGATTTAAAGGTGCGCTCCCAAACCCGTGCCGTGTTAAGGTTACGTAGCTTTACACGGTTAAACGCCTGCCCTTTACCGGGCTTAACAAATTCATTTTCTAAAATAGCGCACGGCTCACCATCTAGCATGACCTTTAAACCGCTGCGAAATTCACTGGTAGAATAGTTACCCATTATTTCCTCAAATTTATATAGTGTTGAAAAGCGTAATGATACATCGAACCGCCGCCGCATGGCAGGGCATTACTCAGAAAGAGCAAAAATTAATCGCCAGCGATAGCGAATATACTAAAAATAGCTGGCAACGGCAGTTGCAACAGGCGATTACCGACCCCGCTGAATTGCTCAACACCTTAGAACTAAACACTCGCCATCTACCCGCAGCCATCGCTGCAGCGGCTTTATTCCCCCTAAAAGTCCCAATATCATTCGTCGAAAGGATGAAAAAAGGTGATATTAACGACCCTTTACTGATGCAAGTGCTACCTATTGATGCTGAATGCCATATCACTGATGGTTATTCAAGCGACCCTGTAGAAGAGCAAGCAGGTCAGCATCGCGGTATTATTCACAAGTATCACGGACGAGCATTATTGATGGTGAACGGCCATTGTGCAGTCAATTGTCGTTACTGCTTCCGTCGACACTTTCCTTATGATGAACATAAGCTCAGCCGTGAGGAATGGCAAAACGCTCTTGAACATATTAAAGCCGATACCTCTA
>AEVK01000045.1 GCA_000209515.2 gamma proteobacterium IMCC1989 | reverse complement strand
ATAAGCAAAAAACGCTTTCCGGAATGACGTATGTTTTAAATGTGATTTATATCTGCAACTATAACAAAACCTACAAACAATACTTAGCGCAATTTAGCTTTGTTTATTGTCGACCTATTATATATGGAAAGTATTTACGGGTTTTATGTTGCGCTATTCAACCCAATGCACTACTCAACCCAATGCACTACGCGCTCTTGGTAATCGTCTTCGGCAATGGTCTTTTCACCCACGGTACGGCCTTGCACGGAGAAGCCTAGCTGATGAATGAGCTCTGGTTTGCCTGACACCAAATGATGCCACAATGGCAGTTCTTCGCCTTCAGCAAGCAGCCGATAAGAGCAGGTTTTGGGCAACCAATTAAACTGAGCAACATCTTGTGGTCGTAGCTGCAAGCATTCAGGAACTAGCTGTAAGCGATGACTATAATCTTTGCATCGACAAGTATTGTCGTCTAGATAATGGCAAGCGATATCGGTGTAATAAACTTCGCCATCGGCTTCGTCTTCGAGTTTATGCAGACAACATTTACCACATCCATCGCACAGCGATTCCCACTCGTTTTGATTCATTTGTGTAAACGTTTTTGTTTTCCAAAATGGGTTTTTCATAGCGTTTTTTTCAAGATAAAAATAATTAACTGGGATATATTAAGAACATCAACATTAAGACAGCTTGCTATTTTTATTGCGTAATTTTTGCATCTCTGTATCGCCAGCGCTGTTTAATACCGGTGGCATTTGCAGATAAAAACCATTTTCACTGATGGCTTGTAATACATCTTTGGCATTGGCCCGCGCGAGCTTTTTATCTTCACTTATCACTAGGGTCATCGCTAATTCAACATCCCCTATTTGTCGACGCAACGTATCAGGAATGCTATCGATACCCGCCTCTTTATCGACATATAAATACATGCCTTCTTTTTTTGAACAACGAAGAACCGAACAAATACGTTTCATAATATGTCTTTCTTTTAGATCCAATTGTAGGCCTAGTTAAATGATAGTAGGCGCCATTAATCTGAAGATGGTTATAGCTTCTGTACTTTTTGTAACAAGCGATCACCTATAATCTCTTGTCGCCAATCACTTAACGATTCTGGTAAATAGTATCGTGGCGCGGAGCGAATCAGCGCTTCATAATCTTTTTTGCGCACAAGTAATTCTGGTGGCAAATCTAAATCCTCAGCCACTTGGCGCACTTCTGCTTTAAGGGATTTTAGCGTGGTATTTTGCGCTGAGGTTAACGGTCGGTCTAAAGGCTCTTTGTAGTAGCCTGTATCGTTAAGCGTTTCTATCACCACACCTAAGAACTCCTTTCCTAGCTCCCCTAAAAAGCGCGATGGTATTTCTTGAATACGTTTTAGCTGTTGCATATCCATTGGAAGCTTAAGCGCTATATCAAATAAGCTCACATCTTTTAAGATACGACTGCGAGGTACATCATTCTTTTTCGCCTGCCCTTCACGCCAACGACAGATAGCAGCCAGTACGGTAAGCTGCTCGGCATCCAGTTTCCATGCAGATTTTACGCGGGTGTAATAAGTGTTTTCATGGCTGGTATTACGCAATTTTTCTATCATTCTTTGGCAATCGGCCTCTACCCATAAAAGGCGCTGCTGTTGCTGTAGTTTTTCCACTAAGCCACGATAAATTTCTAACAAGTACTCAACATCTAATGCCGCATAACGTAACTGAGCATCACTTAATGGGCGCTGTAGCCAGTCGGAGCGAGTTTCTTGTTTGGGAATATCGATGCGTTTTATTTCACGCAATAAATTAGCGTAACCAATAGATGAACCATAACCTGCAAAACCAGCCGCCACTTGGGTATCGAATAGAGACTCAGGCAATACACCAAAGGCATACTGAAAGACTTCTAAATCTTCTGAACAAGCATGCACGACTTTTACAATGGCAGGGTTTTGCAACACATCCGCCATCGGCTGTGTGTCGCTAATCGCTAAAGGATCAATTAAATACACGCCATTTTCATCGGCGATTTGCAATAAACCGATATGAGGATAGTAAGTGCGAGTGCGCACAAACTCGGTATCCAAGGCAATAGCCGACTGAGTAGAAAGTGATTGACACAAATCCGCCAATGCCACATCACTATCAATCCATTGATAAGTAATATTTGGTGCAACAGTAAATATAGTAGGCGTCGGTGTTGTTGTCATCGTAAAACCAAAGTGTGTGTTAGTGAATTCTGATTTTTATCAGAATGGCGAACTAAGTATTCATATTTATTAAATTTTAATTTTTATACAACGTAAAAACCTTTTATCTTCAAGAGGCCCCCGGAAGCAAGCGTTACCTCCAGACAATTCTGTTTTGTCACTTGGATAATATGGATTTGATACAGCTCCTAACTCATCTTGATAGTGATGAAGACGGTTAAATAAGTGGATCTTCGTTTCGAAGTCCATAACGCGAGCAACGTATTCGTCATAACCTGTCGAGATGCCTATTAGGACATTACCAACATAGTTACGTAAGTTGGTAATCAATGATGTTGAGGGTCTATCGCTCCCTAGCTCATTAACGAATTCTGCAGGTTTAAGTCTAGAGATCCGAACAAGTCTGTAATAATCAGGTGTAATGGTATTGATCGTCATATTTGGTTTAAACACTATTCTCGTAAACCAGCTAGGTAAGTTACCACCCATACGAAACAATTCTGGATTTCTGTCTAACGCTTTAAAAAGATAATATGACACCGCAAACTCTCTTGTAGATACCTCACTAAAATCTTTTTCACTTATTGTTAGTTCTGGAATCGCCTTAATATCAGCTCCAGTTTGAGCAATAATCACGCTTAAAACATCTATTATTTCAGAAGCTTTAATTAAAAAAGCCATCTTCCCTATTAAATTATCCTGTAACCTCAATGACTTCCTTACTTTAGCAAGTTGATTCTGTAATAACGATATTGCCTGTTTTGACTTACCTGATTTATAAGTCGCTATTGCATAGAGAACCTCTAAACGTTCAGCAGCCAATATATATTTATACGGTGGGTACTGCTCAATGGGCGATGGCTTTGTTAACGTTTTATATTCATTAAACTCATGGAATCTATTTAGCCTTGCGAGGAGAGCGCTATATTTTACCTTTAACTTATTTATATCTATATCACTAACAAATAATGTAGCTAGGCACCCTTCTTCCCAAGTTTTACAAAAAAACTCTCCCTGTGGCAAAGGTATTTTTTTTGCGTCCGAATAATCGACCACTGCATACGAATTATCAGATTCCTGTTTACGGTATTCGTTGAGTAAATTCACACCTACTTTTTCAGGTGAATCGTTCTCATTTGCAGAAAACCCGAGCAAGTAAAGGTATGCATCGCTTTCAACATCAACCTCTATTGTATTAATCAACTCCGTCGCTTTAGGGCTTAAGTCATCGTCTATTTGGCCAAGTAACACAATGATTGGCAGAAAAGGAAGAATCAAGATGAATAACTTAATCATTTTCTATATTAACTAAATAGATCGGCGGCTAGAAAACGCGTGGGTCAATGTGCCACCATCAATGTATTCTAACTCGCCACCTAGAGGAACACCGTGAGCAATACGCGAGACGGTGATTCCACATTGGCGTGCTTGCTCTGCAATATAATAGGCGGTGGCTTCACCTTCGACGGTGGGGTTAGTCGCTAGAATCAATTCGGTTACTGGTGCATTAGCGTTGTCTTTTTCTACTTCCACTTCTGCCTCATCCGCTTGACTCGTTACTTGCTGTTCTTGTCGTAGACGCTGAAAAAGTTGTGGCAAGCCTAGTTCTTTTGGGCCAATGCCATCAATGGGGGATAAGCGACCATTTAATACAAAATATTTGCCTTGATAAGTGCCTGATTGCTCGATGGCGACGACATCGGCAGGAGTTTCGACTACGCATAACAAGCCGGTGTTACGTCTCTGGTTACTGCAAATATAGCAAACGGGTTGCTCAGTTAGAATACGGCAATGTAGGCAGCGCCCCACTTTCTCTATGGCGGTGCCTAAAGCGCCGACCAAGCGCCCAGCCCCTTCTGGATCACGCTCTAGCAGGTGTAGCGCCATACGTTGTGCGGATTTACGTCCGACACCCGGTAGGCAACATAAAGAATGTATGAGTTCGTCTATTAATGGACTAAACAACGGGAAAACCTTTTATACAAATAATAATTAAAATGGGTCACTATTGCCCCGTTAACGTAATATCGTCATACTGTAGTGGTCAACCTTTTCTGGCCAG
>AEVK01000046.1 GCA_000209515.2 gamma proteobacterium IMCC1989 | reverse complement strand
CCGGATAAGCAAAAAACGCTTTCCGGAATGGCGTGGTTTAGTTTAGATTTTTATTCAGCAAGCAGTTCGTCAGCAGTGGCTAAAACATTGTCTAGCGTGAAGCCAAAGTGTTCCATTAGATCGTTGATTGGCGCAGATTCACCAAAGGTGTTCATGCCAATAATACGGCCATCAAAACCAACAAACTTATACCAATAATCTTCATGTGCTGCTTCGATGGCGATGCGCGCACCGACTTCGATAGGCAGTACGGCTTGTTTGTACATGGCATCTTGGGCACTAAAGAGTTCGGCGCAAGGCATGGATACTACACGGATGTTATGACCGCGCTCAGTTAGCGCTGCTGCCGCATTGACCGCTAACTCTACTTCTGAGCCCGTGGCAATAAAGATCAGTTCTGGTTCGCCTGCGCAGTCCACTAAAATGTAACCGCCTTTGGCGACATTGGCTACTTGCTCTTCATCGCGTGGCATTGGCGCTAATCCTTGGCGAGAGAAGATTAATGCACTAGGGCCATCGCGGCGTTCAATGGCTGATTTCCAACACACGGCAGATTCAACGGTATCGCAAGGTCTCCAAGTATGTAAGTTAGGCGTTGAACGTAAAGAAGTCAGTTGCTCAACCGGTTGGTGTGTTGGGCCATCTTCACCCAAGCCAATAGAGTCGTGGGTGTAAACAAAAATACTTTGCTTGCCCATTAATGCAGCCATGCGTACGGCGTTGCGCGCATATTCCATAAACATTAAGAAAGTTGCGCCGTAGTTGACGAAACCGCTGTGTAAGGCGATACCATTCATCATGGCACTCATGCCAAATTCACGTACACCGTAGTATAAATAGTTGCCGCTAGCATCGTCAGCTTCTATACCCTTTGCGCCTTTCCATAGAGTGAGGTTAGATCCGGCTAAATCGGCAGAGCCGCCTAATAGCTCAGGCAGTAAGGGGCCAAATGCGTTTAAGCAGTTTTGAGAAGCTTTGCGAGAAGCCACTTTTTCTGAGGTCGCTTGGCATTCACGGATATACGCATCGGCTTTTTCGCTAAAATCAGCAGGCAACTCTTGGTCGATAACGCGACGTTTAAATTCAGCGGCCAGCTCTGGGTGAGCAGCTGCATATTCATCAAATTCCGCATTCCATTCTTTTTCAGCAGCGATGCCGGTGGTTTTTGCATCCCAGCCTTTATAAATATCTTCTGGGATTACAAATGGCGCATGTTGCCAGTTAAGTGCGTCACGAGTCAGTGTGATTTCATCGTTACCTAGTGCGGCACCATGAGAAGACGCAGTACCTTGTTTGTTTGGTGAGCCAAAACCAATAATGGTTTTACAGCAAATCATGGTTGGCTTATTCGGCTCTGCGCGAGCGGCCTCAATAGCCGCTTTAATGGCTTTACTATCGTGGCCATCCACATTAGGGATAACCTGCCAGCCATAGGATTCAAAACGTTTAGGTGTATCGTCACTAAACCAACCGTCGACTTCGCCATCAATAGAGATACCGTTATCATCATAAAAGGCGATTAATTTACCTAAGCCTAGTGTGCCCGCTAGGGAGCAGACTTCGTGAGAAATCCCTTCCATCATGCAGCCATCACCTAAGAAGGTGTAAGTGTAGTGATCAACAATGTTGTGACCTTCGCGGTTGAACTGGGCAGCGAGTACTTTTTCAGCCGTCGCCATACCAATGGCATTGGCGATACCTTGGCCTAGTGGGCCAGTGGTGGTTTCTACACCCGGAGCATAACCGTATTCAGGGTGGCCGGGTGTTTTTGAATGCAGCTTGCGGAAATTCTTTAGCTCGTCGATAGGGAGTTCGTAGCCAGAAAGGTGCAATAACGAATAAATCAGCATTGAGCCATGGCCGTTAGACAGGACAAAGCGGTCGCGATCAACCCACTCAGGGTTTGCAGGGTTGTGCTGCATATAATCATTCCACAGTACTTCGGCGATATCCGCCATACCCATTGGTGCGCCGGGGTGACCAGAGTTGGCTTGTTGTACGGCATCCATACTGAGTGCGCGAATAGCATTAGCGAGTTCGTTGCGAGAAGGCATAAACGAGAGTTCCTAAAAGTAAGTGAACGAGTGGGTAAATTGTAATGAATCAAACGGCAGTATATAGACTGCCTCAAAAAGGGCGCTATTTTCGCATATTTAATGGGCGGGTAACACAGTTCAAAGGGGAAAGTGCAGCTATATTGAGTGCTTTTTAGGCATAGTTTCGGCTAGATGCTAGGAAGTAAGAGGTGAGTTGGAGAATACAGGAGTAAAGTGATGGGGATCAGTCGCTAAAAGCGACCTTTTGATTCCTTTTCGTCAACTAGGTGAGTCTCCTATTAATTAATCCAGTAAAGCCGAATTTTTGAAGGCTTGCGAGCTTGATCACTTGAGAGGTTAAAGGCTTAAAAAATTAATGGGCTACAGCTTCTGCGGTTTGCTTTTTACGGGTACGACCACTAAACCGCGATAAATCTATTTCTTCCGCAATCAACAAAACCACATCTTGCTCAGAAAATTGACTTTTTAGCTGTACGGCACCGCCTTTGAGCTGATCGTGAGAGTTAAGTATTTGCCAAATTTGTCGAACAAACTGATCCAGCGGCGAAGGGTGTTGATATTGTACAGCGCCACTTTCGGCCACAATACTCAGTAGCTGGTTAATAAGTTCTCTCGACTGGGTAACTTTTTGCTGGTGTGGCTCTAAGGTTTTTTGTAAGCATTCTTGTAGATCATATAAGATGTCTACGGCGACTTTTAGTTGTTGCTTGCGCAGTGAGCCGCGAAAGTCGTTGCTGTAACTAGGAGATAATATTTTACTTTTTAAGCCGGATAACTCAGCAACTTCCACAATGCGATAGGTGCTTAGTAAATCTTCTGCGCTTTCTATCCAAGTGAGTAATAAAGGTAAAAATTGTGGGTCTTTTTTTTCTAATCTTCTTACCAAAGAAGGAAACTCTAATAGTAGATTAGATAAGTTATTGGTTAAATGTATCAGTGATTTTTGCATGGTTTACATATCCTTATTCCGGTAATAATTTTTGTGTTGTTTTACCGTTATCATCGTCCATTTTTTGCCATTCCATTCCGTCTTCAGATATTTTCATCTTAATATAAATAATGCTTTCTGGTTTTTGCTCTTTTAATAAGTGAGATTCTGCAATGACCTGTAAGTTTTCTATCGCCGTTGCCGATTGGTTAGTGTTTATTTGTTTTTCGGCTAATTGTGAAATATTGCGTTTAAATATTTCTTTGTCTATCGTTATTTCCTTGTCGGCTAAGCCATATTTTTCATTCAGAGTGAGGATTTTTTCGGTTATTTCGTGGCTGAATCCATTGACAGATTCTGTAGTTTTTTCGAGATTTACTTTCTTTTCAAGTTGATGCGTATTTTCTGCGAGCAAAGAACGTATTTCAGATGATGCTGCACGAGGTAAACTAGATAATCCTAGCCCTCGGGTGACCTCTTTGTATAGGCTTTTATTAAATTCGGTGTTGTCTATTGTATCTACATGAGTGGATAATTTTTGCTGTGTTGATTCTAACGCGATAGGAATAGTTAATTCCACATCGTCTACACGCATACGAGGCACGGAAAAGTGTTGCAATAAATCGTGTTTGGCATATTCTTCGGCCACTTTGACCGTTTGTAAGTCAGCCATCACGCGAGCATTGGTTAAACTGCTAATCACGCTGCCTAAATATTCATTAAGTTTCGGCATGTTTTTTCATCCTTAAAAATAAATTTGATTACCTACTACACTCACAAAAAATAATGTGTGTAATAGGTAAGGTACAGAGTTAAACGCTAGCGATGCTATCTTCAAGCATGGTCAAAATACGATCTAGACCTGCTGGTATTTCGTCATTTAATGCGGTGACTTTAACGCCTAAGTTGTAAGTCTTTTCAACACTGGTGCCACGATTAGAAGAGCGTTTATAGGAAGCGGATGCTTTAAAATTGACGATCTTATAATCAATGCCTAGTTCAGCACTGGCAGCAAATTCACTGGAGACATTTGATGTTTGTGTTGAAGTGAGTTTGGCATTAAAGTCGATAACCATTTCTTCGATACGAAGTGCAGGAATGGTTAGCATGGTGAGGAAAGGGACTTTGATATTGACTTCAGCATCTTCAAAGTCATCGCCCGCTTCATTGGGTACTGATTTTGTAAAGTTAAAGTCGACATAGCGTAGTTTTGATGTCCCGCCGTCATCTTCAAAGCCGACTTCTTGAATGAAGTTAACTTGAGACATCGAGGCGGCATGTTGCGCTTGAACTGCGGCTTGCATTGGTCCACCAATGTAAACACTAAAATCAAGACTGTTTAATTCTTCCACTAAAGCTGTCATAAAATATTCCTTTTATTTTAATTAATAGTTAGTTTGCAATGCGCACTGCGCGGCAAAATTAACAACAGGAATATTATTCGTCAACTGCTTTTTTTGTATGACAGAAAAATAGTTTGATTTTTGTAAGTTTTATCTTACAAAAGCTGATTTAAGTGACTGGTTGACGAAATTTTTTTAGCAATAATGTTATTTCTTTTGCGGCTTCGATGATTTGTGTTGGTGCACTTTGATGTGGTGTGAGTGTGACTTTAGGGTGGTCCCATAATGGGCTGTCTTTGGCTAAGGGTTCTTCTTCAAAAACATCAAGAAATGCGCCGCGTAAATGCCCGCTATCTAATAGCTTGAGTAAAGCGTTTGTATCAATAATCGCACCGCGGGAAAGCGAGATGATTGCAGTGCCTTTAGGTAATAATAAAAGCTTTTCGTGATTTAAAAAGTGATGCGTTTCCTTTGTGTGGGGCAGCATATTGATAATGACATTGTATTTTTCGGGTGAATTCAGGACGCATTTATTGAATCCATCTAGCCCATAAAAACTTTCGATTCCCTCAATACTTTTATGGCTTCTTGACCAACCGGATACACGATAACCGACTTGTTGTAGATGCGTCGCAATAGCGCTTCCTAGGATGCCTAAGCCTAATATACTGACCTTAATATCTTGTCGTTGACGATAATCTCTTTCAACTATCCATTCATGATTTTTTTGCGCTTATGAGAATAAATCAAACCTTCTTTGATAGTGCAATACGGCATATTCTGCATAGTCGCACATGGCTTTTTGCATGCCAGCATCGTGTAAGCGATGTATGGTGACTCCCTCGGGTAGCTGCAGGGGTTTTACTTCTATATCGATGCTAGCTCCTAAGTAAATGACGTGTTGCAATTGCGCCGCTGCTCTCCAATCCGTCACGCTAGGTTTCCAAATCAGCAAAACGTTGATGTCACCGATACATTTATCGGTCATCTGGTTGATGGCGTTTAGCTGAATATGGCTACTTAATTTATCAAAAGCATCTTGCCATTCGGCGACAGAAAATTGGGTGCTGTGAAATCCAACCGTTATTTGTTTCTGCGATGAGGTGGGCATAGTCATTAACTCCGCGAATGTTGGTTTTTTTATCAAGTAGCAAAAATATCATCAGTGCTATTAAAGAATTTAAACTCTAAGGTATTGCCAGAAGGGTCTTTGACGAAAAAAGTCCCCTGTTCACCGGCCTCACCTTCAAAGCGTATTTTTGGTTCTAGGCGGAACTCAATCCCGCCATTGTTGAGTTTTTGGTGGAGTGCTTCCCATTCGGGTTTTTCCAGTACAGCACCGAAATGCGGAACGTGAATTTGATCGCCATCTACCATATTGCTGCAATGGTTTGTGCCTGTCTTATCGTCATTAAGATGAAGGCTAAGCTGATGGCCGAAAAAATCAAAGTCTACCCAGCGCTCCGCCTGCCTGCCTAGTTTGCAGCCCAAGTATTGGGTATAAAATTCGATAGATGCGTTGATGTCAGTGATAGGGAAAGCGAGATGAAAAGTTTTCATAGTGTGGCCTATATTGTTGAATGTTGTTTTTTTGCACCGTCTTTGCGGTGATATAAAAACCGAAATTTACTTGTGGGTAAATTTCGAATAAGTCGCGCTAATATCGCAATAAATACAATGCTGAATATTAGGCGCGCCCATAATACTGCAGACAAGTCTGCACCTAACAGCAGCATCAATAGCGTGTCTTCTATGATGCTGTGACACAAGCCAAGAAAAGCGATGGTTAAGAATATGTCCTTGCTGTCGATATCACCTGATTTTGCTTCACGAATCAAAATGCCGCCACCAAATGCCAGACCTAGAGTTAAACCCACAACAATAATATTGGTGGCTTTTTTGCCGATACCTAATAAACGTAGCAGTGGGGATAATAAATAGTGAATCGCTTTTTCGATGCCTAAATAGCGCAATAAATGGATAATGAGTGTTAATCCTGCGATGACCACTAATGCAGCTGATAAGGTTTTGGCTTGTAGTATGGTCCAACTTAACCAGCTAGAATCGCTGGCTTCGGGCTGCCATAACGTACTCATCGGTGCTTGTAGGGCATCAAGGCCGCTATAGCTATAATGTAATATTAAGCCAAATAGCATGCCGCCGCCGATGCGCAGTAACAAAGTGAACCATAGTGTCACGCCAGTGGCTTTGGCAATCATCGCTTCTACGGGTAAGCCGTGAGCAATCAGCATCATTCCACTGAGTACGCTAACTTGGGCAATCGTTAATTGCTCTACGCCACCTAATTGATAAAAAATTGCCATTCCCGCATAGAGATTGCTGACCATAGCCGTCATCCACACCAGCCCCATTTCTCCGGGCAAGCCCACCCATAACATTATTGGGCTAATTGCTTCGCCGAGTATGGTAATCCAGCCCATGATTTCAATGAAGCGCACCACAATTAGTGCGGGCAACATGATTTTAAGTAGGCTCCAAAAGATAAGCCATACTTCTAATACCCAGCGTCCGAAAAGAGTGTGTGCCAATGATTTTTCTGCTGTGTTGATTGTGTCTGAGACGCGCGAACGGATCGTATTGAGTATGGAAGCCTGCATATTAAAAGCCTTTGATGTAGCTAGTCAGTAAATATATGAATTGAGAGGCTAGATTAGCAAAAAACAAAATAATTAATGCTTTTTATTCGTCTATGAAGAAACTATAATTTTTTAAATCTTAAAAATAAGAAATTTAATTAATGAAGCTTCATCCAATAGATATTCGCATATTAAAAGAATTGCAGCGTAATGCAGATCAAACCAACTTATCCTTAGCTGAAACAGTAGGTTTGTCGGCACCTGCATGCTTAAAGCGGGTGCAAAAGCTAAAGGCTGCGGGAGTGATTGAGCGCGTGGTGGCCATTGTCTCGCCAGAGGCTGTTGGTCGGCGACTCAATATGGTGGTTGAGATAGAGATGGATACAGATGATTTGAAGGTGGGCAACGCGTTGATTGAAGCAATGAACCATGCCCCAGAAGTAAAGCAGTGTTACAAAGTGACCGGTGCGGTAGATTTTGTGTTAATTGTAAATGTGGCAGATATTTTTGAATATGAAGCCTTTTGTGAGCGTGTTATCTACAAACAAGCGAACATGAAAAAATTTACGACGCTCATTAGCTTACGCTGTACTAAGTTTGATCTGTCTCAGGGTGGTTTGTCATCGTTGTAGTGTTTTGGTGTTGCTTTTCTCTATCGGCTTTCGACACATAGGTGGATGCTTTTTTAGGATTGGCTTTTAGATTGGCTGCCTTAGCTTTTTTCTTCAACTTTTGTTTTATTTTCTTTTGTCTATTCATAAGGATATCGTTAGCGCCGAATGAGGGAAGGCGGTAGTATGGGACTGGTGTTACTCAGTAATAGTATGCAGTAACAGTATTCAGTAACAGTGTATTTTCGTATTGTTAGATCATTTGTGAGGGGCATCATGCCAGACAATATAATAAGAAGTAAGCGGCTACGTAAAAAACTACATCTTGATGAGTTTGCCATTATCGGTTTTTCTTTCACTTGCCGTGTCACTGTCGCGTCACCGGCAGATTACGAAACGTTTTTTAAGGAATTCGCCACATTAGTGAATGCGAGACATTTATATATCGACCTTGATGGTCATGATGGTGTTTTCGATGGCAGAGTGACCTCTGCTGATCGTTATGGTAATGCGAGTGAAGAAGATCGTGTAGCAATAGAAACCATGTTAAATGACCACAGCATGGTGAGCGACGTCACGGTAGGTGGGCTAGTGGATGCTTGTTATGGAATGTAAAGCAACGATTCACCCCAGAGCCATTTAAGTGGGTATGATTTAAGTAGGAATATCCTTTATGACCATAGAAAGTGCCATCACGTTTTTCATCGCCATTTTTATTTTCGGCATTACTCCCGGCCCGGGTATCTTCGCTATTTTGGCACGCAGTATGTTGCACGGCGCAAAATCGTGTTTTTGGTTGTCAACGGGCATGGTGATTAGCGATATTTTGTATTTGATTATGGCTTGTTTTGGTTTGGCTACCATTGCACAAGCATGGGAAGAGGCATTTTTTGTTATTCGTATTGTAGGCGCGGCATATTTACTCTATCTCGGTTGGAAAATGTGGGTCGCACCTTTACCAGAAGAACTCTCATCAAAAGAGCCCTTATCAAAAGAGTCAGACATCGTGCCCGCTTTTCCTGCTTATGGAGTGATGAGTAGTTTTACACAGGGCTTTTTGATTTCGGCATCTAACCCTAAAGTGATTCTTTTTTATATCGCTTTTTTGCCAACCTTTATGGATGTAACCGCATTGAGCCAAACAGATATTATACTGGCATCGGCGCTAACCTTTGTGGCGTTATTGAGTGGTTTAAGCTTGGTCGCGGCAGGCGCTGCGCAAGCGCGACGTTATTTGCGTTCTGCCCGTGCAGTTAAATATCTTAACCGCAGCGCAGGCTCAATTATGATGAGTGCGGGCGTTTATATCGGCTTCCGTGGTTAGTCCGTGCCGCGCTGTTGCGCAATTTGCATGGCAAATACGCCGTTCCCCACCGACCAATCTGAATAGTCGTTCTCGTGAGTGAAGATAAACACATCTTTTGGCGATATATCGGCACGTTCTGCAAGGTTTGCGGCGATAGCGGCATACATTGCCTTTTTCATCGCGTCACTCCTCCCTCTACGCATTGTGATTTCAATACAAATAACCTTGTCAGAACGAGCAATGCCGTTAAAACTACGACTGAACATAAAGCTATCGGCAGTGTAGTCCGATAGTAGATTAAATAGTTCATCTTCCGGCATGCCAATGGCGCTGACCAAGGCATCGTGAATACTAGCAACGATAAGTTCTCTAGTGGCTTGATTGGTTTCTTGTGGTACGGCGGTGCGAATAAATGGCATGGTCTGTCCTCTGTTATGCATTCTATTGTGAGGCCACTATGCTAGAGCGTTATGTTGCACCTAAAAAGCGATTTACAGACACATTCTATGTGCGTTAAAGTCATATAGATGAAAGAGATTAACTATACCCATTTACCGCTAATTGCCCTTCGTGCGTTTGAATCTGCAGGGCGCTTAGGCACGATGACCGCTGCGGCGGAAGAATTGTGCGTGACACCTAGTGCAGTGAGTCGCCAAATTCGTCAGTTAGAAAAGCGCTTGGGCGTTGCTTTGTTTTCTGGCTCTAAACACAAACCAATATTAACAGCGCAAGGTTCGATATTACTGCCGACATTATCGAGCGCGATGTTGCAGATGTTGGCCGGTGTGAACAGCGTTAGGGCGGCGTCACAAGATATTGTGAATGTGTCTTGCCTGAGTACCTTTGCAATGCGTTGGTTAATCCCTCGCCTGTATCGTTTTACAGAACAATACCCCGATATCGATATTCGTTTAAGCACCACATCCATTGATAATGTGAAACCGAATAATCACGATGTGGTGATAGGGGTAAACCCCAAAAAAGTGGTTATTGATGATAATCAAACGATCTTATTTGCCGAAAAAATTGGCCCGGTCATGTCGCCATCCTTGCTCACCTTAAAGGGTAAGCGGTGTGCGGAAAATATCAAAGATGTTAACGATATGCGGGATATTGGGATGTTGCAAACTCGTACCAGAATGGGTATCTGGGACGAGTGGTGCCAACAACTAGAGCATGTGGTGCCGATGACATCCTCCGGAACTTTTGAACATTATTATTTTACTTTAGAAGCGGTATTGAGCGGTTTGGGGGCGTGTATCGTACCCGAGCATTTGGTGATAGATGATCTTAAGTCTCAGCGTTTACTTGCCCCCTTGGGTTTTGTCGAGAGCAGTTATCATTACACCGTGAGTCGTCCGTCTAGCACTCTATCTACTCCTCATCAAGGCGCTAACTATTTTGTTCGCTGGCTGAGTGAACAATCGTATACATAAGGAGCGATGACTATTTCCTCGTTAGTGAAACAATATGTTGGGCAATACCCGCTAGAGATTCAGCAAAAGGTACAGGCCTTAGTGGATGATGCGCGCTTGCATGATTTTTTAGTAGAGCGGCATCCCATTAGGCACGCTATTTATGGTGATCATGAATTACGTGAATACGTGATGGAGATAAAAAACCATTATATGAAAAAGTCATCACCGTTAAGTAAAATTATTTACGATGATAAAATCCACGTTATTCATAATGCCTTGGGCTTACATACTTATGTGTCACGGGTGCAGGGTGGTAAATTAAAAAGTAAAAATGAACTGCGCGTCAGTACTGTCTTTAAAAAAGCGTCAGATGGGATGTTGAAGATGATCGTCGTTCACGAACTCGCGCACTTAAAAGAAAAGGAACACAATAAAGCATTTTATCGTTTGTGTGTTCACATGATGCCTGATTACCATCAGGTGGAATTTGAAACTCGTTTGTACTTATTATTATTAGAAATGAAACAATCTTTGTATGAAAGTTAAAGATCGGGTTAGCTGACGATATCTTTTTCTTTCTTTCTTTCTTTCTTCCTTCCTTCCCTTCACCTTCTTTTTTTATTGTCATTCCGGAAAGTGTTTTTTGCTTATCCGGAATCTTGAGTCTTTAGAGGTTGGTTAGATTCCGAATCAAGCCCCATTACTGTCCGGGATTATTTTGATGTCTTCATTTTCCCTAACGTTATCTTGTTATTTTATATTGTTACTTTCTT
>AEVK01000047.1 GCA_000209515.2 gamma proteobacterium IMCC1989 | reverse complement strand
CCTGCCTGTTGCTACTGACGACTCAAATACTGCCAGCAAGGATAAAGCGCTTACCGCAACAGAAGCGCTCGCTGCTCCCATTATTTTATTAAAAGATATTCATGCTAATGGTACGTTTAAGGCAAACAAAATAACCGCTAATAAAATAAAATTGACCAATAGTATTATTAACATTGCTTCAACCGACAGCACTGTCACTATTACGCCTACGGTCGATTTATATGATGGAAAACTAGCAGGCAGCACAGTATTACAACGAGGAAAATCCCCTACCTTATTAATCAAAAACACCTTAACAGGAGTTAACTTAGAACCATTACTGACCGACGCCGAGGTAAGCGATCAACTGTCGGGCATTGCTAACATCAATACCAATATCGTCGTAAGCGAAAAAAGCGGCGAGCCATCGAGCAAAGGAACGATCGTTTTATCCGTAAAAAATGGCGCGCTTAAAGGTGTTGATATCAAAAAGGTATTAGACGATGCGCAAGCAACTATTGATAAGATACGCGGAAAAAATGTTAATCAAGACGCTGAGTCGAATACAGACGAAACTCGTTTTGCTGAATTATCTGCAACGCTGTTGATTAATAATGACATCATCACCAATAATGACTTATCAATGAAAGCACCCGCCTTTCGCATTAACGGTCAAGGCACGGTTAACACCGCAGCACAAACTCTCGACTATCTAACCTCTATCGTTATTGTCAACACTAACTCCGGCCAAGGTGGTGAAAGCCTTAATGACTTAAAGGGCTTTACTATACCGGTTCGTTTTACTGGCCCACTAGCATCACCCAAGTATGCTATCGATACTAAAGCACTGCTAAAAGCCAACGCAGGAAAAGAGTTGGATGAGAAAAAGGCTGAATTAAAAGCAAAGGCCGATATTAAAAAAGCCGAGCTAAAAGCAAAAGCGGATGAAAAGAAGGCAAAACTGAAAGAAAAAGCGAATGAGAAGCTAAAAGAGTCTGGGAAAAAATTATTTGATAAGTTATTTTAAGAAACCGTAGAAAAACACTTTACACAACACATGTGTCAACACATAAAAAAGCCGCGACAATATTAATTGTTGCGGCTTTTTTTTATATTATTATGTTGATACTTTAATCACAAGTAAGGTGTATATTTATCACCGTATAAATTAGATAACACCGCATTTAAATGCTGCTTGAGCGCGGCATAATCATTTACAAGAATACCCACGTGGCCTAGCTTTCGGCGAGGGCGCTCTTCTTTGCCATACGCATGATAAAACAACTCTTCAGAAGAAAAATCGTCGAGGTTACCATGTTCACCCAACATATTCACAATGCCACCAATGCCGTTAGCTTCTGTTGAACCTAAGTTCGCATTAGCAATCGCACGACAATGGTTTTCAAATTGACTGGTTTTACAACCTTCCATTGTCCAGTGACCAGAATTATGTACCCGCGGCGCTAGTTCGTTCACCACCAAACCTTTTTCGGTATCAAAACATTCCATCGTCAACACACCGACATAATCTAAAGTGGATAATACTGTTTCCATATAGGCAACCGCACCCTCTTCCAAAATCACATCGGTATTAGGCGCTGGTGCCATCGTCGCAATTAATACGCCGTCTTCGTGACGATTTTCCATAAGAGGATAATATGCAATATCGCCGTTGGCATTGCGCGCAGCAATGACAGAAATTTCTCGGGTGTAATTCACATGCTTTTCTGCAATCAACTGTACTTGATCGCTTAGCGTCACTTGTGCTAAATCTTCAGCGGTTTTAATACGCCATTGATTGTAACCATCGTAGCCTGACTCTGCGGCTTTAATATAAATAGGTAGCCCCAAACGTTCTGGCAAACTATCTAACTGTGTTTGTGTTTCGATAATTTCAAAATCGGCTGTAGGAATGCCGTTGTGGCGCAGAAAGTTTTTTTCACGGATACGATTCTGCGATAGGTAAATCGCGTTATCATTTGGATATATTTTGGCGTGGGATTGAAGTGCAGCCAATAGCTCAGCATCGACCATTTCTTTTTCAACGGTAATCACTTCAGGGGAACCCAAGGCTAAAAATAATGCTTCTGCCGACATCGCTGATGAATAAGTAACAATATTACCTAAGCCATCTACACACCGAACATCTTCTTTTGGGTCCGCAATAAACGAGAATGTATAGCCTAATTTAAGACCTGCTTGGGCAGTCATTTGTGCCAACTGACCACAACCAAAAATAGCAATATGCATTACGGCATCCTCTCAGAATTCAAACAAAAACGCTTATTCAGCGTCGCTGACAGACCAAGGCACACTATCTGTTTGTGCTTGGCGCCACGCCTGAATACGTGATGATAAAGCGTCGTCCGACAAGGCCAACATCTGTGCCGCCATCAAACCAGCGTTATAAGCACCGGCTTCGCCAATGGCTTGTGTCGCGACCGCAACGCCGCGTGGCATTTGTACGATAGACATCAGGCTATCCATACCTTTTAACTGCTTACTACTCACAGGTACACCAACAACGGGCAAATGTGTTAACGCCGCTGCCATACCGGGCAGATGCGCAGCACCGCCAGCACCCGCAATAATGACTTTAACACCGCGAGTATGTGCCGCTTGGGTAAACTCAACGAGACGCTCTGGTGTGCGATGTGCAGAAACCACATTGGTTTCATAGCTAACACCTAGCTGGTCTAAAACACCGGCTGCTTCGGACATAGTAGGCCAATCCGAACGGGAACCCATAATAATGCTAACACTTACACTCATCACTGTATCTCTAGGTATATCAGCACTTAGCCGTAGGCTACCGTCATTTAACTACCTATTTTTAACAAAAATGCTATGCCATATCCCTCAAAAAACGGGGATAACAAACTGACTGTAACGGCTAAAAACAGACCCGAATACGGGTAGAACTACATGACTTGATTGTGCTTGATGGTAAAAAAGAGCGAAATTGTAACAGCAGATGGCAATAGAGGCTAGTATTTGGGCTGCTATGTTGGCCTACCATGTAGCTGCTAGCTAACAATCAGCGGAATATGTCAGCGCAAAATGAGCTATAAAAGCGGTATCTACACAGATGATAGTGCACAGCGAAAACAACAAGGTTTTCGCTGTGTATATTGCTTCTACAATATGAACTGCTATCTATGCTAACTATAAAGTAAAGTGCGAGTGATAGGGTAACAGGATCGTTTTTATTCGCTCATCCTCGTAATACATTGCGGCGTTTAATTTATCCTTGAAGTCCTTATCGTATAATTTAATCGTTAAATCCCAAGTGTGGTAAACCGTTGTTACGGGCAGCAATGGCTCAAGATACTTTTTCACAAAAGGATAAAGAACTTTATCAAAAGATACTGCCGCTAACCTTTGTCTGTCACGCTGAGCCGCTATAGACTCCGCAATTTTTTTCATTTGCTCTACATTATTATCTGTCAGCATTGTAGACATACTTGTGGTCGGTAAATAATACGAAGTATGCCAGCCGCTCTGGTGAAAAGCAGACATAAAATCAGATGTTTCACTGGTTTCCAGAATCAACCTATCTTTCAAGGTGAACGCATCATCCAAGGTATTGAGGCGCGCCAAAATAGCTTGATAGTTATCGGCGTTCATATTTTTCAAATCAAGCCATATTTTTTTAAGAGATGATACAGATGAAAGGCTCAAGAACGCTTCAAAGGTTAAATCGCTATTATCACTTTTATCGTGACTAACAATAAACGTATCTTTATTGCCCAGCCCGTAAATAGCATCTAACTCTAAACCAGAAAAACCACTTGCTTGTACGTCACGTAACTTACCGATTGAGTTGACTCTGTGAGGCAATATGCGCGTTTGACCTTGATCTGTTAATAGGCGTTTAATATTTACCGCTTGATGGTGTGACACATTACCCGATGCTGCATAAGGCACTTTGCCATGTAAGGTATAAGCATCATTTTCAGCTAAAAAGTACTGAGCCGAGGACAAATCATTTACCGCTTGGTAGCGATCGGTATCAATATCAAAGAGGCCAATAAGCGTGTCATAAATATCATCATTAGAAAACAATCGGTCTTGGTTGTTAATAATATTCTCAAGCTTGTCTTGATATCTATTTTTATATTGATCTGAGAGCCATAAGAACAAAGGAATTCTTGTCATGTCGTAAGTGAAATTAGTCGCATTGTGACCAACTTTTCTTACTACATCATCTGCGTGATCAGAGAAATATAACAAACCGGCGACACCATTCACATCAATTAACAGGTCAATAATAGAGCCTGCTACATAATCACCGTACAGCACACTGTTATCATAGCAATTCATATTTTGATGTAAGGAATTATCTAAGTGTAAACGACCAAATTCCGACGCAGTTAATGCACCAGTGTACTTTTCATATTCTTCAGGATAACGCGAACAATAAGAAGAATGATTACCCATTAGATGAACGAAAATAACTCGATTTTTTTCTGCAGGGCGATCAAGCACCGCTTTCATTTCATCAATGACTGCGCCATCGAAATTTTGTGTTTTAGTCGTATGCCCTATAGCATTATTAAGCGGAATTAAGTAATCCGCTTGATGCGCTAACACCGAAACTAAATTATCCCACGAGCCGCGCAACACTTGGTTCGTTATCCAGTATGTATCTACATCTGCTTTATTTAAAATATTAATGATAGATAATGAGTCATAATAATTTTTTCTATTTTGCTGATTCGCCTCGGTCAACGATAACGACAACACAGGCATCGTATGAGTATGTGAAGAATAAGCGTTATTAAATAATAATAACTCCTTATCATCTAACAATTCAGACAACATTGGCGTCGTCTGACGATGGTAGTCATATATTCCCATATGATCTTTATTGAGTGATTCACCAATAACTACCACGTAAGTTTCGGGAGCAATCGCTTTCTCTGCCTGAAAAACAATCTCATTTGACTTCAAGCGCTCTTGTACCTTAGTAAACTCAGCCAGCTCATACCAATAACTTTTAATGGTGTTTTCTGTGAATGAATACAGTCTTAGGTTATCTTTACCTGCGTATAGCAAGGTCAAAAAAGTGATACCCAAAAACAATTGCAATGAGATTTCGACAGACAGGCGTTTCGATTTTTTTTGCTTATTCAACAAGATATAATGCAAAAAAAACAAAGCTAAAACACACAAAATCCATAACGGAGAAATATAATCAATCAAAAACTCAACTGATTCATCTGAATTGGTTTGCAGGATCGCGTAAATAATATCTTCCGTAATGGCAACACCAAAGCTGATAGAGTAAATAATATAAAACAAAGGTAAAGCGCAGAGCACTACAAAGCAAAATACACCTATAGTCGTGTATAGCTTCGAAAAGACAGGAACAACATATTGATTTAAAAAAATTAACGAATAAAGCAATAATACAGATAGCAAAAAGTATGATAACTGAACAGCAACAAATACTTCACCGAAGTTAATGATATCCGCATATAACATAAGTAAAAAAAGTGAGTACGCACTAAGCGTCGAGTATAGGTAATTTTTATTAATCGTATACAAGAATAGCAAACACCATAAAAAAGGAATCACAAAACCTTTTTTACTAGGAAAAATCGAAGGCTCACTAAAAAAATACTGGATAGATACCCATGAGAGCAACACAGCAACAACAATCAAAATAAAACTCAATACTGAACGCATGGGCGATAGAGACAACAGACTCATGATTTACTCTTTATTAAAATGTTAAAAGACTTTTATGTATTACTAATATGTGTTGCTAAAATTTCTTTGAATATCTCGCCAAACCGCCTAGGAAAAAAATACCTAGGAAAAAAGGCTGGGGCGACCTAGCAGGCAGTAAAGTAGCTATTGTATAAGATTTAGCGGACTTCGGCGGTAGTTTTTATTTTAGACGGTGTTAAGGAAAGCGCCAAACTACCACTGTAAAGCTATAGGCAACTATAGGTCAATCAAGATACACTTCTACCTACTTTAAGCAACCATATAAGCCAATGCCTTTACATCCACAAGCAAAAGAGTTTCTTGAGACCATCAACACATCTCATCGAATACCGCTACAGACATTGGGAGCCAAAAAAGCCAGAGAAGCCTATGCGGAACGACCCAATAACTTAGCGCCCCCATGGGTGACTGTATTCTCCATAGAGAACCGTCTAATTCAACACAATCACTTATCTATTTTAATACGAGTATATACACCAAAAAAATCGCCGTCGTTACTCCCTGTTTGCATCTTCTATCACGGTGGTGGCATGGTGATTGGGAGCTTGGATGGTTACGACACACTGTGTAGGCAGATGTGCGTACAGTCTAACTGTATTATCGTATCGGTGGATTATCGCCTAGCGCCAGAACATAAGTTTCCAGCAGCAATAGATGATGCCTACTCAGCTTTTTTATGGGTCAAGCAAAATACTGAAAGCATTGGAGGTAACAGTGAAAAGCTTGCCGTTAGTGGTGATAGCGCTGGCGGTAGCTTAGCGGCAGCCGTCACTCTTCTAGCCAGAGACCAAAATCTTACCAATATAAAGTGCCAAGTACTGGTTTATCCTGCTACCGCCCCTTATGCGGACTCTCCATCTCACTTTGCCTTTGCTAAAGGCTATTTTTTAGAGCGAGAAACAGTACTTTGGTTTCATGAAAGCTATATACGATCAGATAAAGACAGAGAAGATTTTCGTTATGCGCCACTTATCGCAAACGACTTAGCACATTTGCCACCTGCACTGATTATTTTAGCTGCCTACGACACACTACGAGACGAAGGCGATGCCTATGCAAACCGGTTAATAGCCAGTGGGGTTGATGTTACGCTGCAAGAGTACGAAGGGATGTTTCACCCGTTTATATCATTAGCAGGGATTCTAGATGATGGAAAAAAGGCCATTGCCTTAATAGCGCATTACTTACACCAACACTTACATTTGCCCCCAGACTAAATCAACCCTGCTATATTACTCGCCACGATATAACGCTCAACGTAAGTGCTGGGCATGATATCGCAGATGATCTTCAATAAAACTCGCGATAAAAAAGTAACTATGATCGTAACCTGACTGCATTCGCAATGTTAGAGGATGATCGTTTGCATCACAGGCAACCGATAAGGCTTGTGGCTGTAGCTGTTCTTCTAAAAAATCATCTGCATCACCTTGATCCACCAATAGAGGGATTTTTTTGTTATTTACATGAGCCGATGTTTTAGCGATTAACAGCGCGGTATCGTATTGCTCCCATTGTGTTTTATCTTCTCCAAGATACTGACTAAAAACTTTCTCACCCCAAGGGCAATTCGTGGGATGCGAAATAGGGGCGAAGGCAGAAACAGATTGATAGCGCTGTGGATTTTTTAATGCGATGGTTAATGCGCCATGCCCACCCATGGAATGACCACTAATACTACACTTATCTGTCACAGGAAAATGCTGCTGAATGAGCATCGGCAACTCCTCCACCACATAGTCATACATTTGATAATGCTGATCCCACGGTGCTTGTGTAGCATTCAGATAGAAACCCGCCCCCGAACCAAAATCATAACTATCGTGCTCACCCGGCAAGTCAGTTCCTCGCGGACTCGTATCAGGACACACAATCGCAATACCTAGCTCAGCCGCGATACGCTGCGCCCCTGCTTTTTGCATGAAATTTTCGTCGGTGCAAGTGAGACCAGACAGCCAATACAACACCGGCACGGGCTGTTGCTGTGCCTGCGGTGGCAAATAAATACCAAATATCATATCGCAATTTGTAGTATTGCTATAATGCTTGTAGCGTTCAATATAACCATCAAAACTACGAATTTTTGCTATACGCTCCACTAGATATATACCTTTTTTATTTACGCTTGTTATTTACACTTGCTATTAGCGTTTGTTATTTGCGCTGCGTCCCAATATTGACTAATTGCTCAGCAGGATTAAAAAATAATCACCGAACGAATACTTTCGCCTTGGTGCATTAAATCAAAGGCACGATTAATGTCATCTAAAGGCATGGTATGTGTCACCATTGGGTCTATTTTTATATCGCCTTTCATATATTGATCAACATAACCGGGCAACTGTGAGCGGCCTTTTACACCACCAAATGCTGTACCACGCCATGTTCGCCCTGTGACCAACTGGAATGGACGAGTTGCTATCTCTTGCCCGGCGCCAGCCACACCAATAATAACCGACTCTCCCCAGCCTTTGTGACAGCACTCTAAAGCGGAGCGCATGACGTTCACATTGCCAATACATTCAAACGAATAATCAACACCGCCATCGGTTAATTCAACAATCACATCTTGGATCGAAGCATCGTAATCTTTAGGATTAATGCAGTCTGTCGCGCCTAGCATTTTTGCCATATCGAACTTCTCAGTGTTGAGGTCAATACAAATGATACGTGAAGCCTTTGCCATCACCGCACCTTGCACAACACTTAAACCGATCCCACCCATACCAAATACTGCTACGGTGGAACCGGCTTCGACTTTAGCTGTATTAAGTACCGCACCAATACCTGTGGTAATACCGCAACCCAATAAACATACCTTATCAAGAGGCGCACTTTTGTTAATTTTTGCCACTGCGATCTCTGGCACCACCGTATATTCCGCAAAGGTAGAGGTGCCCATATAGTGATAAATGGCTTTGCCGTTTTGAGAAAAGCGTGAGGTACCATCCGGCATCACACCCTGCCCCTGTGTACCTCGAATCGCTTGACATAGATTGGTCTTACCCGACAAACAGAACTTACATTGTCCACACTCCGGCGTGTATAAAGGAATAACATGGTCGCCCACCGCCAGCGAAGTTACCCCTTCGCCTAGCTCTTCGACGACAGCGCCCCCTTCATGACCTAACACCGATGGAAAAATACCTTCGGGATCATCTCCAGACAAGGTGTACGCGTCGGTATGACAAACGCCTGTCGCAACCATACGCAACAAAACTTCACCGGCCTTTGGGCCAGATACATCGATCTCTTCGATACTTAAAGGCTTTCCAGCTTCCCAAGCAACTGCAGCGCGTGTTTTCATAAAAAACTCCTAACAATAGTACTGTTTGTGACAAAAAATAAACCCAATATAGTTATAAGCTTGGATCCAACCAATAAGTGCATAACTTAGATTACGAGATGAATTAAAAGAAGAAAGTAAAAATCCGTAAAAAGAGTGTAGCAAGTTTGCAACAATCGAACCAGACGGGATGATAGTGCGAGCAATCAAGCGCAAGAATAGACACAACCTTTGCTGTACCACTCACCCTGCAGAGATATTTAGTTACGACGACCCCACTTGAATTCATGCACTGTTGGATTACACTAGGTACTGTTTAGCAATAATTGTAGCAATAACTGTTGAGAAGCATCACCTAAAAATAACTACTTAGAAAAAGCTACTTAGAGAGAGTTACTGAGAAAGAGTTGCTTAGAAAGAGTTACTTAGAAAGAGCTACCTAGCATCGTCATATTGGATAACAATAATTAATAGGCCTTACACCATGACCGAAGAGACAAAGAAGCAGCCCGCCATTGACATGAACAAAGTCAAAAATAAGCTGCTACAACAGAAGGCGGAAATAACACGCCTAGAGGAAGAGACTAAAGCATTAAGGGAAGAACTAAAAAGCAACCAAGAGGAACAACACCGTATAACAACCGAGTCTCAACTAGCCGTTGATGACTCAGAACTTGCCCGCAGCTTTACTCAAAAAAATTATGCCCCTCTGTTACTCACATTATTCGAAAAACCATCTAGAAAAATTCGTAATACCGCTATTATTACTCTACTGCTATCCATCATAGCGGCTATCGCTATCGGGTATTTTTCGGCGAGCTATCTCAGCTACACTCATAGTATAGAGCTTGATAGAAAGATAGAAGATTTGCAAAAAAAGATAGATACTTCTTTGCTTCAACAAAAAAAGCTACAACTCACTGTCGACCAACAAGGCCTCAACAATGAAAAACTGACCGCTTTAGCAAACACAATAAATAACACCTCAAAAAACACTATTAACGTTTTTAAAAAACAAACTGAAAAAGAGCCTGCGGCACTAAAAAAAGCCAATGCAACGCCAACAAATACTATAAAGCAACAACAAATCTCACAACAAGCGGACTCTATTCTACGCTATGTAAAATCAGCAGAACAACAAGAAGGGTTTTTGGATAATTACATCAATGATAAAACACAGTTCGCACAACTTTATTTAATTGTTATGCAATATGCTAGCAACGATAACATTCACTACGAATCTTATTTAAAAGTCATTGAAAAACTTGGTATCGCCGACTCAATTGCACCCAAAACAGCAAAAGATTTATTAAAAATAGATTTAGACTTTCTACATGCCGCGCATTCAGGTTTAATAATCACTACAAAAAAGAAAGAAAACGGCTGGCGCTACAGAGAGCAAGATCGACGCTTTTCAAGCTTTTATAATGGCAATCTAGATTATGACCTAGGTGCATGGCAAATCGTTAACGAAACTAAGGACTACAGAACCTTACCTGATATTTTTTCGCTTAATATAGAAAGAATTACTCAGCAAATTAAATTTAATGGAAAAAGCTCTAGCTTGCGTCAACCTGATTTCATTTATTACCTTGCCTATCGCGAAGACAATAAGAACAAGGCCATTGAAAATCTTTTTGATCAAAAAAATATTTTAACCGTCAATGGAAAACTAAAAATTCCAACATCAAAAATTGATTTTTCACTGAACTAACTACGATTTTAATCCTTATACACATTAGGCCATCTTGCCAACAAACCACTTTTTATTAAAAATAGTCATAAAAAAATGGCCTCATATAGAGGCCATTTTCATTTGGTTTATATTGAAAAATATGTACTCAATGTAATACGCGGCAACGTATTGTCCCGGTGATATTTTTTAACTGTTGAAGGGCAGCATCACTATAATCAGTACCCACTTCAGTCACTACATAACCCACCTTATCGTTAGTCTGCAAATACTGGCCACAAATATTAATTTCATTTTCAGAAAAAACTCTATTAATCTCTGTTAATACACCTGGGATATTTTTATGAACGTGTAGCAAACGGTGTGCTTCCGGGTTAGAAGGTAAAGCCACTTCAGGAAAATTAACCGAGCTAGTTGTTGTACCATTATCTGAATAGGTAATGAGTTTTTCAGCCACTTCAACACCTATATTTTCTTGCGCCTCTTGCGTTGAACCACCAATATGCGGCGTTAATATAACGTTATCAATGCCGCGTAACGGGCTAACAAATTCTTCATTATTGTTTTTAGGCTCGACGGGAAATACGTCTATTGCTGCACCCAATAATCGCTTAGCATGTAATGCGGCAGCAAGAGCATCAATATCAACCACAGTACCTCGGGCCGCATTAATAAGAATAGAACCTTCTTTCATTGCTGCAATTTCTTTAGCGCCAAACATATCTTTGGTTGAAGCACTCTCAGGCACATGCAGCGTAACCACATCAGACATTGCCAGCAACTCATCCAAGTCGCGCACCTGCGCCGCATTCCCCAAAGGCAGCTTGGTAACCACATCATAAAAACGCACCTTCATACCCAAGCCTTCAGCAAGTACACTCACCTGACTACCAATGGAGCCATATCCAATAACGCCCAATACTTTACCTCGCGTTTCATATGAGCCCACTGCATTTTTTAGCCATCCACCGCGGTGAGCAACTGCATTTTTCTCAGGAATCCCACGTAACAACAAAATCGCTTCTGCCAATACAAGCTCAGCAACACTACGCGTATTAGAGTAAGGAGCATTAAACACCACAACGCCATGTTCTTGTGCCGCGACCAAATCTACCTGGTTCGTACCGATACAAAAGCAGCCTACCGCGACCAATTTATTCGCCGCTTCAAATACACGGCGCGTAAGCTGCGTCCGCGAGCGAATCCCAATAAAGTGAACATTCTTGACTCGCTCTACCAACTCATCTTCATTTAGCGCAGTTTTATGGTATTCGACATTGGAATAGCCTGACTCGGTTAAAGTATCGACTGCTGATTGGTGAACGCCTTCTAATAAAAGGAATTTAATTTTGCTTTTTTCGAGAGAAATGGTGACCATTGGCTTATAAAACCTCAACAGGTAAGGAATACAGGAATATAGTGGGGTATGTTAAAAACATGATATATAGGGACACTAACTATATGAGGACACTAAAAAGACATACTGAGCTATTTGGACAAGCTGGCAATATCGATCATCTATATATCAAAACATTTTTTAACGGTTGATAATAAGCGGCGCATTGTATCAGAATCACCCTTTAATGGCAGTCGATATGACTATATTTGTATGATCTATAACTATTTCTTATTAGTATAAAGATGAGCTTTTCTCTTTTTATTATCCTGTTCACCGCTTTTCTATAACAATGGACACCCCATGAACCTCGTTTGGCTACGCAATGACTTACGCTTAGAAGATAACCCCGCCCTATATCATGCCACCCATCAGGGGGACACCTGCTGCGTTTACAGCATCACCCCCGAACAATGGCGACAACATGATGACGCGCCGGCCAAAATTGCATTATGGAGAGAAAGGCTTATCGCTGTTCAGCATGAGCTGCGCGAGCATAATATTCCGCTTAAACTTATCCGCTTCACAAACGACAACGAATCTACTTACAGCAATATGCCTGCGGCACTACTCGACTTAGCGAATAGAATAGACGCTCACTCCATTTACTTTAATAACGAATACCCGTTAAACGAAAAACAGCGCGACCGCCATGTAAGCGAGCTGTTTATTTATGAAGGCAAACAAATCAATCGCTACGACGGTGATGTTGTCATGCGACCGGGAACCGTTAAAACCCAGCAAGATGCAACTTACAAAGTATTTACCCCTTTTTCTCGTCAATGGCACAAGTTAGCCGGTGAAAATCAACTGGTAATGGTCGGCAAGCCTGCCACGCAAAACGCATCGCTTTTATCGCTAGATGAAGATGTGAAAACACAATGGCTTGTCGAAGACACTCCTTACCGACAAGACTTATGGCCTGCAAAGACCGAAGCTATCCATCAGCGGCTCCATCAATTTGCCGCTAATCGCGCTAGTAACTACAAAGAGATGCGCGACATTCCTAGCGTTAACGGCACTAGCACATTGTCCCCCTATCTTGCTTGTGGCGCCATTAGTGTTAGGCAGTGCATTTCGGCCATCCGACAAAACGTTGAAGAGTGGCGCAGTAATCAATGGATTACAGAATTAATTTGGCGAGAATTCTATCGTCACTTGATTGATAGTTATCCACATCTTTCTCGCTCAGAAAACTTTATTAGCCTAGTAAAACCTATTCCATGGAATAACGACGAAGAAAATTTTCTCGCGTGGTGCGAAGGTCGCACAGGCTATCCCATCGTTGATGCAGCGATGAAACAATTGGTACAAACCGGTTGGATGCATAACCGTTTACGCATGGTGACAGCCGCCTTTCTAACAAAGCTTTTGTTAGTAGACTGGAGAAAAGGCGAGGCGTTTTTTATGCAACATCTGCTAGATGGCGATTACGCTTCGAATAATGGAGGCTGGCAATGGGCCGCTTCTACAGGCGCTGATGCAGCACCTTATTTTCGAATTTTCAGCCCAGAACGGCAGTCCGAACGCTTTGATAAAGAGGGTGTATTCATCAAAAAATTACTACCTGAATTATGTTCATTAACTAAAAAAACGATTCACACACCTAACAGCGAACAAAGAAAAACATACGGATACATTGAGCCAGTCGTTGACTACAAATGGGCTCGGCAACGCGCACTGGAAGAATATGCAACCGCGATGGGAAAAGTCAAAAACAAAAATGACAGCCCTGTTAAAAACTAATTTTTATACAGAAAATAGATTAACCTTAGACAATTTTAATCTAAAAAGCCCATGAAGAAAGCTAGATCACATTGAACCTTTTCTTCTTCAGCCCCTCTATATTGCATCATTTATGATTAACCAAGGAATACACAATGAAGCAATCTATTAGTACTTTTTTCATCGGTAGTTTATTATTTATTTTTTCGTCGCTCAGCTTTGCTGGCGAACAATACACCAAAAGAGGATATGCGGTCAGCGGATATGATCCCGTTGCTTACTTCACCATTGGAGAACCCACGAAAGGCGACAAGAATATCAGCGCAGAGTGGAATGACGTCAAGTGGCTCTTTTCAACCGAAGAACATAAAAATTTATTTTTAGCGAACCCTGAAAAATACGCTCCAGCATATGATGGGCACTGCGCTTTTGCTGCAGGCATAGGCAAAAAAGTAAGCGCTAAACCAACCTTATGGAAAATCATTGATGACCGCCTATTTTTAAACTTTAGCAAAGCGGCCAATAAACGCTGGTTAGATAACCCTGAAAGCTACATTAAAGATGGCGACGAAAACTGGAAAGAACTTGGCGAAAAACCAGCGGCATAACATTCCCTTTACTCAGCATCAGCTCATCACTTGTGAATGATACTGAGTAACTTTTCACCTTCGGTTGTTCCCCAATGACCGGAGGTTTTTTTATTGGCTTTCATCTAGGGAACCTCTGAATAAGTCTGAGTGGAATTT
>AEVK01000048.1 GCA_000209515.2 gamma proteobacterium IMCC1989 | reverse complement strand
AAAAGTGATAATAACCACCATGATAATTTTTTGCATAACGATCAAGCCAATGATATACCGATGACTCAAACATGCCGAAGCATAACGGTAGGTGTTTAGGCAAAAAACGCATTCTTTCATTTTTGTCAGTCACTACACTTTTTTCTATGGGCATCATAAAAACCTCTACTATAAAATTGATTGGATTTTTATGTTACTGAAATAATAAATATGTCAAGTCATTGTCTGTGTTGACCAGAAATCGGTTTGTTCAATTTTAATTTTACTTTAGCAATAGTGTATTAAATCGCAGGTGCTTAACGCTATATTTGACTATTGCTATTACTTGAGTATGTTAATAATACTCACCTATTAAATTTTTCACCTCGAACCAAACATTCTGCTATTCAGTATGAGTTGAATGGTAGAACCATTGGTTCACCTGTTTGTTGGGTGTTTTTCAAGTCAGAACTATTACTGGCTTGAAGCCAGTAATAGTTCTCTTAATGTGAGGATTGTTAATGGATACCACCAAAAAAGCGGAATTTATCCGTTTGTTCAAAGCGATAAAACCCGAACGTCATCGGCACGAGGTATGGAGTGATTTTGTTACAACGTCAGCTATCGCGTTACACAATGCGATAGCCAAAGACGATACGCTAGAAAACGAGTATTTGAAAATTATTAGTGTTTACAGTACGTGTGATCTTCAGCGCTTATGTGAAATGCTTAGTATCGTTGTGATGTTGTTAGAGCCTGAACCTACCGACATACTAGGCCAGCTTTATATGGAGCTAGAATTGTCGAGCAAAGAAAATGGGCAATATTTTACGCCTCCCTATATATCGGGGTTGATGGCTGAAATACTTCACGGTGAATCGTTGGATCAAAAGCTACAACAACCCTTTGTTACTCTTCACGAACCCGCTTGTGGTGCAGGAGGAATGGTAATGTCGTTTGTCAAAGTAGTGATTCAGAAAAAGCATAACCCAGCGGAAAAGCTATGGGTCTCTGCGATAGATATAAACCGTATCGCCGCATTGATGGCCTATATTCAGTTCTCGCTATGGAATGTGCCTGCTGAAGTGATTGTGGGTAATGCCTTATCAATGGAGCTTCGAGAACGCTGGCTCACCCCTGCCCATTATCTCTATGATTGGGATACGCGGTTGCGTTGGCAAAAAATGACCGAAGGTATGAGTGAATTACTTGAGATAGATAAAAACGATGAGGTGAATACCTCAGAAGAGAAAATACTTGAAGAACCAGCCCCTACCGTGGAAAGTAAGACTGGCTCTCAAGCATCTTTTGATTTTGATCTCTCGACCAAGTAGTCACTATAGCAAACAAAACCCTTACTCGAAAGAGTGAGGGTTTTTAGTCTGTGTGAATTTCAATCACATGCCCAATATGAGTGTGTATATCGTTGTGTATAAATAACCCTTCTCGCAGAATACCCGTAAGGTCTATATCGGAGGTGACATAGGCTTTTTTAATGAACTGCCCGTGGTCAGTATAAATGGCTAGTTGATAGGTGTGTTTTTTATCCATGATAAATACTCCCATGATAGGAGGTAGATTAAGCAAATATTTTTACTACAAAACATAACGTATCTACCCCCTAGTGATAGGAGTATCTGTATTACTTTTCACGTTATATTTTGTAGTGATTTGTTTATACTGATAAATGTTTAAATTGCAAAGTAATCTGACTTTCTTTTCACGCTGAACGAAATTGAATATTGCGATTAAAAATGTGGCTTTTTGCGCCAATCTGCCAGAAAAAAAATGTACCGAGGTAGTTAAATACACTATCATAGTAGTTCTTCGTTTGCTTTTGACCCAAAGCGGACATCTGAAATTAATAATTGAACGGAAAAAATATGAAAACAGATAAGTTTGTAAATATTGCTCCAAATATTGCAGGAAATACCCTTTTGAGAATTCCTCAGAGTGAGGGTTATGAAGAGATACAAAGACATTACTTATCGTCAGATGAAAGAGAGGTTGGAATAGTTTTACCAGTTGGTTGCGGAAAATCTGGTTTGATAGCTATAACTCCTTTCGCATTAAAATCAAAAAGAGTGTTGGTGATTGCTCCCGGGAAAAACATAAAAAAACAATTGGCAGAAGATTTTAATCCGGCCAATCCTAATATTTTTTATCTAAAATGCAATGTCATCACTGGTGACGATTTCCCGGAACCGGCTATTATAGAGGGTGCAAAAACTAATAAAACAGATTTAGATGAATCAGACGTAGTCGTTACAAATATTCAGCAAATTCAAGGAAAAGATAATAAGTGGTTAATGCAATTGCCATCCGATTACTTTGATCTGATTATTGTTGATGAAGCCCATCATAATGTTGCTGAAAGTTGGAATAGCATAAGAGAGCACTTCCCAGACTCAAAAATTGTTAATTTAAGTGCGACACCGACGCGTGCCGACGGTCAAATAATGGAAGGGGATATAATATACTCATTTCCTATATTTAGAGCCATTGAAAATGGATATGTAAAAAAACTTAAAGCAAAAGTTCTAAACCCATCTTCCCTCAAATATATTAGAAATGATGATGGTAATGAAGTCGAAGTATCTATTGAAGAAGTTAAACGTTTAGGTGAAGAGGATTCCGCATTTCGTCGAAGTATCGTAAGTTCTGAGGAAACACTAAAAACGATAATTGATTGTTCTATCAGGGAGCTTCAAAATCTACGTAGTAACACAGGTGAAAATAGGCATAAAATAATTGTATCTGCATTAAACTATAAGCATTGTATTCAGATAACCGAAGCATATAGTGCTAGAGGCCTTAGAGCAGAGTATATTCACAGCCAAGAAGATTCGAGAATTAATCAGAATATTTTGGATAAGCTCGAAAGACATGAGCTTGATGTTATTGTTCAAGTAAGAATGTTGGGTGAGGGCTTTGATCATCCTTTTTTAAGTGTTGCAGCGGTATGTAGTATTTTCTCAAATCTATCACCTTTTGCACAGTTTGTTGGGCGGGTTATGAGAGTGGTGGATCAGAACCAACCAAATAGTCCAAATAATCAAGGCATTGTTATATATCATGCTGGAGCTAATATTGCTCAACGATGGAGTGATTTTCAGCAATTCAGTGAGGCAGATCAAGAATATTTTGATCAGTTGCTACCAGTAGAAGAACTAAACTTTAGTGATAATTCTGAATTGGAACTAAATCCACGATCTAATATGGAGCCTCAAAACAAAGTTGAAATTAGCGCACAACAAAACGTTACTGTTCGAGAGGTTCCACTTCTAAAAGACGACCTAGAAGCTCAGAGAGCAATTGAATTGCTAGAGCAAAAGGGGTTTGAGGTTACATTAAAACCAATTCCAGTTACAAAGCAGAAACAACGACAAGCAGCAAAGAAGGCAATTGATGAGAAAATAAAAAACAAAACTGGTGTTATTTTAAATAAAAATGGAATTAACCCACAGGGTAAAGAGTTAGACAAAAAACATTTAGGAAAGACTAATTTTATTTTAATAAAATCCGCAATTGACAAAAAATGCAATGAACTGGTTGGGAAAAAATCAGGGCAGCGGCACGAATTCTCTCAGCCAGAGATAGATATCATCACATCAAATCTTGATGATATAGCTAATCAAGTTGAAGTGAAGTTGATAAATGGCCAATAAATCATTTATAAAATCAATGTCAGTTGATAATGCGCAAAAATCTCATAATTGCAAGCATAGCTCAAAACATAGAATAAACATGGGTGATATAAGACTAGGTTTAAAAGTTGAACAAAGCACTCAGTACTTCTGTAAGGCTTGTGCAATTAAATTTTTAGAAAATGGTTCGAAAGATATTTCTAAATTATTGGATGAGCTGAAAGAAAATTAAAAGATCGTTTTCTATAACATTATGAGCGTTCGCTATTGGCCGTAGGTGGATTACTTTTAATGTGTTATTACGACCCAAAGCGGACGTTAGAATTTTAATGAAACCCTGTTAATATCGTAACGAGGATTTCCGATAATATTGATAAAAGGGATGTGTTCCCTTTTATCATACTGTTATACAAATACCATACATATAAAGATGAATTAATTATGGCAAGAAATGCGACAAATAAACTATTACACAAAGCTAAAAAGTCAAAAAGCGATGAGTTTTATACTCAGTATATTGATATTCAAAAAGAGGTTGAGGCGTATTTAGAATTTAACGCCGAAACATTTAAGGGGAAAATCGTTTATTGCAATTGTGATGATCCATTTGAGAGCAATTTTTTCCGTTACTTTGTTTTAAACTTCGAAAAGCTTGGGTTGAAACAGCTTATTACTACTAGCTATAAACCTTCTCCAATTGCCAACACTCAATTAGATCTGCTTCAAAATGATAATGAGCCAACCCAAACAAAAGGCCGACCTAAACCAACTGCCAATAAATTTATTATTAATCAAGTCGGCGATATAGATGGTGACGGTGAATTTAGTTTAAAAGATGTTGCATTGCAGCTAAAGAAAAATAAGCACAATGAATGGGCGCCACTTTTGGGAGATGGAGATTTTAGAAGTGATGAATCTATAGCCTTATTAAAACAAGCCGACATTGTAATTACAAACCCACCGTTCAGTTTATTTAAAGAACATATAAAACAAATTGTCGATTATGATAAGAGTTTTTTAATCATAGCTAATATTAATGCGATTACCTATAAGGAAGTTTTCCCCTTAATTAAAGAGAATAAAATTTGGCTTGGTACGGGAATGGGTCGTTGGATTTCTGGGTTTATTGTTCCTGAATCCTATGAGCTGTATGGGTCTGAGGCACGAATTGATGAGGATGGAAATCGGATCGTAGCAACAAATAACTGCCTTTGGTTTACTAATCTTGATCATGGAAAAAGGCATCAAGAGCTGCCTCTCATGACAATCTCAGATAACATAAAATTTAGCTCGCACAAAAATGTTAAAGGAAAACAATACGACAAATATGACAATTTCGATGCTATCGAAATACCTTATACAGATGCAATTCCCAGTGATTATGATGGCGTAATGGGCGTACCAATTACCTTCTTAGATAAATATAACCCAGACCAGTTTGAGATACTTGGGTGCTCATATGACTACGGAAGACCTGATGGTTGGAGCAAAGATATAAATATGTCGGTTTCTATTAACGGTAACAATGTTTATAAAAGAATTTTAATTCAACATAAAAAAATAGGCTGTAAATAATGAAAACAGAATTAAAGACAACTATCTCTGTGAAGGATATATGTGATGGGTTTGTTTATAGTGAACTTGAAGGAAAAGGTTTGTTTGGACTTTCTGGAAAACTTACGATTCAGCCCGAATACCAAAGGAATTATATTTATGCTTCAGATGGTGGAAAAAGGGAGGTTGCAGTTATTGAATCAATACTCAAGGGCTACCCAATTGGCTTAATATATTTCAATAAGGTTAGTGGTGATGACTTTGAGGTTTTAGATGGACAGCAGCGCATCACAAGTCTTGGTCGTTTTGTAACAAATAAATTTGCGATAAAAGATAATGATGGAATGGAGCAATATTTTAATGGGTTTGCGTCAGATAAAAAAGACATTATTTTAAAAACTAAATTATTGATTTATCAGTGCGAAGGAACAGAAAGCGAAATTAAAGAATGGTTTAAAACAATTAATATTTCTGGAGTCCCTCTTAAAGAGCAGGAGTTGCTAAATGCTGTATATTCAGGTCAGTTTGTAACACTTGCCAAAGAAGAATTTAGTAATACTCAAAATGCTAATATTCAAAAATGGACTGCCTACATAAAAGGTAATGCAAATCGACAGGATTACCTAGAATGTGCTCTTAATTGGGTTAGTAAGGATAATATTGGCGACTATATGTCTCGCCACAGGCATGATGACAATATAAATGAATTGAAGATTTATTTTAATACAGTTTTAGATTGGGCTTCCACGATTTTTATTGATGTTGAAAGTGAAATGCAAGGCCTAGAATGGGGAAGGTTATATGAAGAGTATCACCGTAAATCATATAGCCCTTATGATGTTTCGATTAAAGTAAAAGCGCTTTATGGTGACCCCTATATTAAAAAGCGTAAAGGTATTTTTGAGTATATTCTTGGAGGCTCCCAAGATACAAAGTTGATTGAAGTTAGAGTCTTTGATGAGGCCACAAAGAAAGCTGTCTTTAAAAAACAGACGACTAGCGCGGAAACTAATGGGGACTCAAATTGCCCGCTCTGCTCACTGGGGCATGACTCAAATAGAACAAAAATTTGGAATCTCAATGAAATGGACGCTGATCATGTTACTGCTTGGAGCAAAGGCGGAGCTACTAATATTGAAAATTGCCAAATGCTATGTAAAACGCATAATCGAGCAAAGGGCAATAAATAAAAATGGTTTTAAATAATTTTCGGTTGTTGTAAATGTGTAACAAGGCGCTGCACTCGGAAAAGTTACTCGCTGTACTCCTAATTTTACGGCGAACGTCCGCTTATGGCCGAAATAAGACGTTCTTATTAACTCTTTTGAGAGTAGTTAAGTGATCAAAGTCCAGCTTCTCCGCCCCTGCTTTCTATCTTGCCCCTGCTAACTTGGGCGTGGGGCAATCAACCACTGGGGTAATTTTACAATAAGCGATTTTAAGGGCTTTTTAACGGTTGATATTCAAAGGAATAAAGCCTCTTAAAACTGGCACTCGTCAAATTTATTTGAAAAATATGACAAGGTGGGTGTCAGTTACCCATTTTTTTCAAATAAATTTGACTAGCACCACTCGCATTGTGTATTACCCGTGGGATGATTTTCCCGTATTTTATATCGTTATTTTTTTATGCTATGAATATAGAAAGAATAGTAGAAGAGAAAACAAAGGGCTATCCTTTATATTCTCAAGAGAGTGAATTTCTCGCAGATAAGATCTTACTCGTAAAGTTATTTAACGCGTATTGATCGGGTACTTGGTATATTACTGAGTACGAACCAGACGCTAAGATTGCTTTTGGTTATGTAACTGGTTTGGTTAATGATTCTTCCTGTGATGAGTGGGGCTATATCAGTATTTCTGAACTTGCTCAATTACAGTTAGCTAAAAATCTGCCAATGATTGAGGTAGATATTCACTTTCAACCAGTGAGATTTTGAGACATTGATATTCGAGGGCGTGACTAGCCCTCTTTTTTATTATTAATTTTACATTATGAAAACAATACACCACAAAATTATTCAATGAGACTGTATCGAGGTGATGAAAAAAATACCTGATAACAGTATCGACTATATTTGTTCAGACTTTCCTTACAATATTTCGAACCAGCCATGACTCACCATGCGATGAAACAAGGTCGTGAAAGCCGACTTTGGCGAATGGGATAAGTGGGATAAGCAAGAGGACTACCTCGATTTTGTTTTTCAGGTATGCAAAGAGTATCGGCGTATTCTCAAACCAAATGCGAGCATGGTACTTTTCTTTAGCTACCGCTATGCAGGATGGATCGCTTATGAGCTGGAACGACAATGAATCTTCTCGTTTCGTACACCGATTATTTTCAACAAAACCAATCCTCAAGAACACTACCGAGAAACGGGATTTAGAAGCTGTTATGAAATGGGCGTATGGCTCGTGAATGATGACGGTAAATTCAACAGGCCAGCCGTGTTCAATTTTCTAGGACAGGCGAAAATGAAGAATGTGCTTAATTATCGCATTGGTAAGTCAGGCAATAAGCAAAGTGGGCATCCTACCGAAAAACCTGAATTTCTCATTCAATGACTGATCGAGGTATTTACTAACCCATGAGGCATTGTTTTAGATAGTTTTGCAGGAGGGTGAACCACAGGGGTAGCCGCTTATAAGTCAGGCCGACAAGGGATCTCTATTGAGAAAGAAGATGAATTTATTCAAATGATTCGCAGAAGACAAGCAAGGGCTGAATAATCAAGGGGCGAAACAGCCCCTTTTTTGTCTCAAGCAATGACCAGAAAGCCATGGTAATAATCAAAAGTATTGATTTTGGCCAGTTTTCAGTAGAATAGAGCTATTACACTATGGCGCGAAGCTCACATGATGAAAAATGGCACTCATATTCCGACTATAAATTCTGATCAAGCGATACCTGTATCCCCACAAGAGAAGCAGGAGCTTGTTGCGATCAAAGAACAGTTTACTTCTTGTCTACACTCTATCATGGAAAACAATAAGCAAACCCATGCGCGGTTTGATCTTGAGAAAGTCTGGCCGAAAACCAACAATCTTGATGAACTCTACGACCAGCTATCGGACATGAAGCAATGCCTAGATAGCTTTAGACCCATATCCCCCGATACCATCAAAGATATGCAGACATTATGGGATATGCAATACACTTACGAATCTAACCGTATTGAAGGTAATTCTCTCACGCTTGATGAGACGATGCACGTTATTGAGAAGGGGTTAACGATTGGTGGCAAGCCATTGAATGATTACTTAGAGGCCGTCAACCACCAAGAAGCGATCCAGTTTGTTCGTGATCTATCCGAGCAAAATACTGAGTTTAATGAGCGCGCTTTATTGAGTATTCACCAACTCATTCTGCAAGGTATCCGAGAGCGTGATGCAGGTGTTTATCGTAAGCAGCCTGTGTTCATCTTACAGTCAGATGGAACACGTCACGAGTTTCCGCAAGCATTCATCCTTAACAAACTAATGGAAGATTACTTTATTTTCTATGACGAAAATAAAGACACGATGCACCCCGTAGCAATGGCCGCGCACCTGCACCAAAAGCTCGTCAATATTCATCCCTTTATTGACGGTAACGGTCGTAGTTCGCGCTTGGTGATGAATCTTCATTTACTCAAGCACGGCTACCCCATTAGCATCATTGACTCAGAAATAACCAAGAGGCAGGAATATTATCGTATATTGGGTGATTATCAATCTGTGCAACAAGGTACGCAGCAAGGTGTCGAAGACGGAAACAGCGAACCCTTCCAACTATTTGTCGCGCAGAAAGTGAAGAATTCATTGTTTGAGTATCTGAGCTTCTTATCAGCAGACCAAAATGATGATGCAACCGATAAAGGGTATCTCTTTTTCAAAACCATTCAGCCCTATCTCGACTAATGTTCTGCACAATAAACGAACAAAATGTTTGACAAGTTTAAACTTATGTATAATATCTTACATAAGTTTATTTTTTAATATGAGGTTAATTATGGGTATTGTTAAAAGAACCTTCTCTCTTCCTGAAGATGTTAGCCATAGCTTAGATGATACGATTCCTAATCAAGAACGATCCAAATTTATTGCTCAGACGCTATCAGAGGCGTTGCAAAAAATGAATAGAGACAAGCTTATTGAAGCCATTGATAATATTGAGACTTGGGAGCCGAGTAGCGAATCGGTAGTAGATACTATTCGTAAAATTCGTGAGTCGCATTCCGCTCGTTTAAATGATCATTAATCCGCCTTATGAAACCAAAAATTATCGTTCCCGATGCGAATGTGTTTGCTAAGTTACTGCATCCTGAAAGCGACTCAAATGAAGCAAAAATCTTTTTTAAGACCTGTGCCGCGAGAAAGATAAGGCTAGTCGTCCCTGAGCTGTTCAAGTATGAAATAGCAGAGGTCACGCGAACAAAAAACGAACAGCTTCTTAAAACCCTCGCGCTCTTTGATGCACATGCTCGCTCTATTCTGACGGTAGCCTCTCCAAATACAGAAGCATGGCTTTTGGCTGAAGAAATATCTAAGTCTGGGCATATAAAAAGTGGTTTTCCTTCTATCTACGATAGTATCTATCAAGCTTTGGCAATACAGCTTGATGCTATCTTCCTTACCGCAGATAAGAGGCATTACTCAAAGACTCAAGGCTACGGTCATATCGCTTTGCTGGAAGATTGGGAGTCGGTTCTGACTGGCGCTGCCCCTACAAGTCATTAACTTCTTTTTTCTTTGGTGACAAATTCTTTGCCCCCGTAGGGGGCGATCTCAAAAATAATGTCTCACATAGCATTCAAAATAATGACTTTCGCGCCATCATTATTCGCCTACTAATGAAAATTTAATCCATTTCATCTCTTGCCAATCCCTGCCTAGATTTTATGATTTTTTTGCTTTAATCTTGATTTATTAGAGATATACATATAATCAATAGTGCCAAAATACTTACCTTGTATTAAACCCCAGCACTCTACCGAGTGGGGGTTTTTGTTTGTTATGTTTTGAGCGCGTAGCGTTTAGGTTTCTTGTTTTCAATATGTGAAGATTGTGTGATGATAGGGGTTACACGCTAAGGTGTGTATGGGAGTGCAAGATTGCGTTTTGGTAACCAAAACATCTTGCTAAGGGGAAATATCCCCCTAGACCCCCTCAGAATACAGGCAGTCATTTTGAATTTTTACAAAATTCTCTAGCTTATAATACAGGAATAATTAGTAGCGTATGGCGAAGAATAAAAGGGAGGAATACCAAAAAGCATACCAGCAAAACTATCACTATACGGAAACACGCAAGCGTGTCTCCGTTAGTTTGTCGCCTCAAGAATATAAGCAGCTTACCTACCTTGCAGGGCAACGCAAGCAGAAACCGACTCGCACAGCGACCGAGGTGATTCGCGCTTTTTTAGATCAAGATCCGCTCCTCTCAAAACCCCTTGAAACCGAGCTAGAAGACATTAAGCGGCTGATTCGCAATGTAGCAAACAACGTCAACCAAGTTGCGCATCGTTCTAATTACTTACAGGTGATGGTCGATGAGCATGAGTTGTTATCGCAGATCCAGCGACTAGAAACCATCGTGACTGATTTTGTGAAAGGTAAGGCTGGGCAATGATCATAAAATCGATGTCACGTAATACCCGTACCTTTGACCAGCTCTTTAATTATATGAAGGATGGCGCGGAGCATACTAATGGCGCTCATTTCTACACGCGTAATCTGTATACCCGACAAAGCGAAGCGATCATCAATGAATTTATGCGCAATTCCAGACGCTACAAAGAACGTGCGAACGGGGTGCATTTGTATCACGAAGTTATCTCCCTCACACGCTCAAAAACAGTGCCTCTCGACAAGCAAAAAGAGTGTTTGCTGAATATCGTGAATGAGTACTGCAATGAGCGCTGCCCGAATAATTTAGTGGCAGGTTTTCTCCATGAAGAACATCAACGGGATATACATTATCATCTGATGATTAGCGCCAACGAATTAGATTCTCCGCATAAGCACCGACTCAATAAAAAAGCCTTTGAGCAGGTGAAGAAGAATGCTGAACTCAATGTGCTAAAGCATTATCCTCAGCTAGAACAAGTGCCTGTTATCACCAAAGAAAAAGAGGGTAAAGGCAAATACTCGAACAAAGAGCAGCAGATGAAGCAGAGAACAAGACAGCCCTCGCATAAAGACCAGCTCATTGAGCGGCTGCGAATGATCTTTGAGTCTACAACAAGCCCTGAACACTTGTTTCGGCAGTTAGCCGATGACAAGCTCGAACTATACACACGAGGTAAGCACACCAATATCAAAGATATAGCCCGTGACTCAAAACATCGTTTAGTCACCCTTAATCTTGCCGACGAATTTCAAGAGGTGTTGGTACGTTTGAAACTCGAACCATCATCATCCCCTTATCAGCAAGCTAAGGGGCAGACGGATACAGTGAAGGACATATTAAAAGAAGCCACTACGGGTAATTTTAGCGGAAGGGATACGCGTGCCAAAAAAGCCAAATGGAAGAAGCAGCAAAAAGCAGATGAAAAAGTAGCCGATTTTGCCGATCAAACGACCGTTGAAAAAGTGGCTGAAGTGGGTAAAGAATGGCTGGCAGGTGATTTTTCAAACAGTGAAACCCGTGCGCGGAATAAGCAACGCAAAGACAGCCTTGATCAATGGAAAGCCAAGCAAGCGAGTCAGCCGAGCGATACCAAAGCACCGCTCTCAGCAAAGGCCACCGCTAAAGAATGGATTATGGGTGACTTTAGTGAGCGAGAAAAAAGAGCCGCCAAAGATTTTGATACTCAGCAAGAAATAGAATCTCGAAAGGCTCGCTTGAGAAAGCAACGAGAAACGAACGAGGCGAGCAAGGCTAAACAGTCACCCGATAAAAGCCCCGACAATGATGTGTGACAACAGGTGAGGCAGCTATTGGATGACCCTGAAAAGTATTCTTTGATTACGCAGCGTAAGCAAATGATTGCTCAGTTCAGAAAGTCCCAAGGCTTCTCGAATGATTATATTTTTAATTGATAAGAGCATGTGAACGGTTATGTCAAAAATACTCAAAGATACGTTTGTCGGTCTTGGAAAAGTCGGCAGCTATCTGGCAAAAGGTTATATGCTCAAAAAAGAAGACGGCGCACGGTTTGCCACTAAGTCTGAAGAGGGCGATATTTTTCATCGACGCAACCGTGGCTTGATTGTCGATGGCATCAATAAGCGGTTATCTGAGAAAGATTCATTCGAGCATATCGCCATTATTGCTCCCCCAGGGAAAGGAAAATCTACAGGGTATATTCGTCCCAACATTTACGATAAGTCGGCTCAAAACTGCTCAATGGTGATCACAGACCCTAGTGGTGAGTTGTATGACGATACCTCTCAGCAACTTCGAGATAAAGGGTTTGAAGTGCTTACACTTCGCCCTGATGATTTGAGCGTGAGCTGTAAATTTAATCCATTTCACGGTCTTGATGCCCGTGACATTATTGAGATAGAGCAAATATGTACTTCTATCGTTCTCTCAAAATATGGAAGTGATAAAGAAGGGATATGGAATGATGGGGCTATTTCTTTGCTCGAAGTTTTTGCCAAGTGCCTTGCCTATTCCATGCCTGATTATTTGAACTTACCCAACATCAATTATCTAGCGCAAATGTTTGGTGCGGATGGTGCTGATCTTGATGATTGGGTGATGGATAATTCAGTGAACCCCTATGATTCTAGCGACAGTTCCATTGCGGATTCTTGGATGGGGATTGTGAGCTGTAATGAAAAAATGCTATCTAGTTACTCCACCATTGTTAAAACCGCACTGAAGCAGCTTAACAACCGCGAAGTACAAAAGTTGTTATCGGTAGATGATATTGATCTACAGTCCTTCAGAAAAAGAAAAACCGCTATTTATTTGGTTATCCCTGAAAACCAAGGCAAGTATTACCAGTTTTTGGTCGATATTTTTTATTCGCGTTTTTTTAGTGTGATGATGGATCACAAGCCCGTACATGGTGAATTAGATGTGTACTGCTTTTTAGATGAGTTTGGTAATAGTTATATCAATAACTTTCAAACCATTGTGAACAACATTCGAAAATACCGTGTGTCGCTTTCAATGGTATTTCAAGGCGTGTCACAAATTACTGAAAAGTATGGTGTTGAAGTGGGGCAGTCTATCAAAACAGGGATAGGTAGTTTTATGATCTATGCAGGCGCAGATTATCGAACAGCCAAAGAGCAAAGTGATATTTTGGGTAAGCGGCGCATCATTCATCGTGAAGGTTTATTGGATACTCAAGAGAAATATCACGAAGTAGATTTATTAGCCCCCGATAAAATTCGTACCCTAGCCGATAATCAGGTGTTGTTTGTTAGCTCAAACAAACATCCTCTCATTTTTGAATTTACACCGTACTACCAAAATGGAAAATATAAAGGGATGGCGAGAAAAGGCGCGTATCAACAGCCTCAAAATCGCCATAGCACCACGTTTAACCAACTCAGGCTATGACAGCATGCCAGCAAGCGAAAGCAAAAGCTGGTAGCGCGAATAAAGCAGCAATCTAGCGAATATGAAATAGATGCATCAAGAGAGTAAGAGGTAGATCAGTATGAGCCAAGCAGAAGGAATGATGTTGTTTTTTTGGTTGTCTTGTTTCTTTTTAACAGGATTGTTTTTGGGGTGGGCGTTAGCAAAGCGTCGATATATTCTCTTGATAATAGGGTTCGCATTTCTCACCCCTATTATTGATTTTGCCATTCGAGCTGACTATTGGTTGTTTACTGTGCCACTGGTTGTTGGGTTTTTTGTTCATACCGCAAGGCCGATGTATCACAAGGTGCAAGGTTTATGAATATCACGGGTTTTATTTTCTTATTCGTATTTTTACTGTGTTTGGGTAATGTGACAGGTAAGCTCTTTAAAAACATGAACCCGTTTCTGGTGATGATTGGGCTGGTATTATTGTTGGGCTTTTTTCCCATGATTGATCAGCAAGGTAATATGCTGTTTTTTGTTGCCTTCGCGCTGGGCTTTTTAGAGAACTTCTTTAGTGTTTTTGGTCTCATTCGAGATGGCTTCTACAATATCAGGTATCGTTTTGAGCTGAACAGTAGTGTTAATAAAGCGCACGATGATCTTGAGCGTCAAAAGTCAGCGCACGAAGAAGATCTACGACGACAAAAACGTGCAGCAGAAGATGATCTACAGCGACAACGAAAAGACGTAGAAGAACAGCTGCGCCGCGAGAATCAAGAAGCCGAAGAGCGTTTACGCCGAGCGAAAGAAGATCTTAAGCGCCAGCGAGAAGAAGCCGAGCAGCAAAAGAATAAAAAGGCAGGCTCAAAGCGAGAGCAGTCAACCAACAATGAATCCATGATGCCCCAAACCTTTGCAGAAGCCTGTGAGGTGCTAGGTGTCGATCAAAGTGCCAGCCTAGCGGAATGTAAAAAAGCCAAGCGCACCTTATCAGCCATGTATCACCCCGACAAATTCGAACAATTTACGGGGAAAAGACGTAAACAGGCAGAGATTGAATTTCAGAAAATCATGTGTGCTTGGGATATAGTGGAGCGCGAATACAAGAGAAAGAAAAATTCGGGGTGTTAGTTAGGTTTTAATGAATTTAACTAGAGTTAAATTTTCTAAAAATAACAGGTTGTATTTCGTATTGTCACCTATAGCAACAGGTTAGCGATTTAGTTGGATTAACAGCTCGCATCTTGTTTTTTTAATGTGAGGCCTCATGTCCTGTACGTGGCGGGCTAATTCTAAGCCTACTCTTACTGAGGTAATTAAAATGGGTATAAGTGATCACGAGTATGTGAATTTTTCAGAAAACTATGAAATGAATTATCATTTGAAGAAGGTTGATAAACGTCAAACAGAGTCTAATAGGGCAATATTGAGAGATATGGGGGGAGAATTAAAAAAGAAGCTAGACAAGACTCGGCTAAAGCATGACGAGTTTTCTGATTACGTATCAGAGCAAAAGGGAAGGCTGGAGTAAATCTTATATATTGCCTCTGCACTTATTCGATATTTAAAAAGTGTAGAGGCTTTTATTCTGTCTGATAGATTTCCCTGTTATTAATGCAGATATATTTAATATTGATTATTAAATTATTTTCTTACAATAAAGAATGAGTAATCAGTGTGTAATCAATGACTACTCTTATTATTCTTAACATTGATGTGATGCACCCTACATTTTTAACCCTGCAAGACCTCGCCGATCAAACCTGAAAAAGCCTGATCACCATAAGACGTGCCGTCAAAAAAAATAACATGATTGAAAGCAAGCTCGAGCAAGGCAAGCTATACGCTAAGCGAGAGGATGTATTCAAGCACTTCACTATTGATTATTCAGCGACTACTCAAAAACAGGTTGATCAATCTAACGAAATGTCTACCCAAATGAATAATCGTTGATTAAGCAGTGAGCAGATCGATGGTTTGCTTGATCTGTCTAGTAAGGTGATTGAGCTAACTAATGAAAGAGCAGAAATGATGCAGTCGCTATCATTGGCGAAAGAAGAAAAGCAGCTTGAGCTAGTGAAAATGCATAAGGCCTATGAAGAAGATAAGACAAAAATAAAACAAGATGCTTACGCAAGTGAGTATGCACTGAGCAAGCGGCTGTTTGTGGCACGTTTTGCCGTTATTGTGCTGTTGGTAGTGTGCTTATGATTGGTGTTGTATGTAGGCCATGAATATTGGGTGGTTATCGCGCCAGACTTTACTGGGTTGCGGTAGCAAGCCTTTAACGCTCGAAGTCATTGCCGCGATCACGGCTACGCTCTTCCCTACCTTTACGAAAGCTTTTTAGTTTAGATTTGGCTTGGTAGGTGTGTGCGGCTTGAAGCTCTTGTGCATTCAGTAGTTCATGCTTTCGGGCGTGTTGCATATCTTGAGTAGTCAATGCGTAGCCAGCTTTATCAAGGCTGTTACGGATGATAGTGTGCGCGGCTTCTAGCTCTTCTTTTGTGCCAAGCCTATCTTTCCACTCAGGATCGTTTTGCAGCTCAAGGCTCTTGTCGATATTGCGCTTTGCTTGTAATGCGGTTTTCCACGCTTTGATACGTTCATCAAAAGTGTCGCTATTAAAGAAAATGTGCGCATCGCTCATAAGATATTGCCTGTCGTTGAGCGTTTATTCTGTCTGCTTGTGGATGAAAAAGCAAATATAACGTATCTTATCGGCTTAATTATCTATGAGGTGTATATTCGGTATGGGAGAGCTATTTTCGCAAGAAGTAGCAGAGCTGGCAGATGCAATGGGTGTTGCACTGTACCAGCGTTTTTCTATGCAGGAAGCGTCTTTGTTTCTCCGCTGTTCTGTGGAGTCTATTGAGTTGTTAACGAAGCAGGGCGGTATTGGTTATCTGTCTGTGGTTGATGGCGAGATTATCTTTTTTGGTTATCAGTTAGTAGAGCATTTAAACGGCTCTATTCAGCAATCTCAAGCCTCTGTTGTTTCTGAAGTGTCGTCTAGTGAAGATGATCGGATTCTTCGCATGCAAGAAGTGCGGAAATTAACGGGTGTATCAAGAAGCACTATTTGGCGATTAGAAAAATCTGGTCAATTTCCACGGCGTGTAGCTTTGGGTTTGTCGAGTATTGGATGGTTGAAAAGTGATGTGCTTGATTGGCTCAATCAACGAAAGTCATAACTGCTACAAAAATGAGAAACTAGCACCAAAACTGACACCAAATAGGATTTTTCATTGTAGGGGTTTGGTGTAAATCGGCTGTAAGCCTTATAAATAGTGGTGCCCGGACTCGGAATCGAACCAAGGA
>AEVK01000049.1 GCA_000209515.2 gamma proteobacterium IMCC1989 | reverse complement strand
CCCATCGCCGCCTCTGCTGCAGGGTCTAACAAATCAACATGAACGGGATTGCCCGATAATGCCTGCAAGGTCAATGGAGTAATGAATTCCTGTGCTGCACGAGTCATCACAACACGGACATCGGCACCTAAATCTTGTAATCGACGAATGAGCTCTGCACTTTTATAAGCGGCTATACCACCAGAAACTCCTAATAATATACGTCGATTGGTTAATGTCGCTGCCATTTTTAATCCTAGTCAGTATGGTAAAGCCAAAGCCGAGCTTGAGCTTAGTATTGTTATGCTTACTCTTGTTGCGCTTAGCGTTGTTATGAGGCTACCGTATTGAACGGTTATCGAATCGCCGAAGCTTTTGCCTATAACCACAATAACCTGCTACGATACCATTTTGTCAGGGAATTCGACACCATTTCACACATACTGGTTGATAAGCACACACTATCAACACACCCCAACCATGATCAAGGAAGAGACTATGGCAATTACCGACTGGCCTGCCGCCGAACGCCCCCGTGAGAAACTATTAGCCCAAGGTGCCAACACCTTATCTGATGCCGAACTATTAGCGATTTTTTTGCGCACCGGTTGTGCCGGAAAATCTGCCGTCGACCTAGCACGAGAGCTATTAACTCACTTTGGTGGCTTACGCGCTATTCTCGAAGCTAACCAATCAAGTTTTTGTCAGGGAAAAGGCTTGGGAAATGCGAGTTATGCGCAGCTACAAGCGGTGCTGGAGATGACAAAGCGGCATTTAGCGGAGAGACTAAAAAAGGAAGATATATTCACCAATCCAGCGCATGTTAAACGTTTCTTAGCCATCCAACTGCGACACCTACAACAAGAGGTTTTTGCGGTTCTGTTTTTGGATAGCCAACACCAACTCATTCGCTACCAGGAAGTGTTTTTCGGAACAGTTAATGCTGCCAATGTTTACCCTCGGGAAATCGTTAAGCTAGCACTCGCTTACAACGCCTGCGCCGTTATTTTTGCCCACAATCATCCATCCGGTGTCGCTGAGCCCAGCCAAGCAGATCGGCATATTACTCAAGAATTGAAAGATGCTCTGAATTTAATCGATGTTCGAGTACTAGATCATCTCATTGTGGGTGACGGCGATATACATTCATTCGCCGAAAATGGCTGGCTCTAACAAGTAGATATTGCGCTGTATTGGCGGCCATATCTAGAACAATAATTATTGTTCTAACATTGTTATAACAACGCCGCCAACAATCGCATACCTAGGGAAAAATCGGCTTTGTTCATACCGGCAAAGCCAACACGAATAAAACAATCTTGGTTGTCACCGGCAACCAAGTGGTATGCACCTTCATGCTGTATATAAATACCTATTTTCTGTGCTTGCTGTGCTAATGCAGCAGCACTAACGGTTGGTTTTTTAATCTTTAACCACAACGCCATACCGCCATCAGGGGTATCAAACTCAAAGCAATCCATCTCATGCAGCATCGCTATCGCATGATCTCTTCTCTGCTGATTAATACGCGTAGTACGCCTAATATGTCGCTCAAAGCCACCCTCTTTCATCCATCGAGCCAATGCCGACTGCATAAACACATTGCTCTTGTGATTAATTAACACGCGATAGTTTTTGACCGCTTCTGCCATAGATGCACTCAACGCCATAAAGCCGATCCGAGTACCGGGAAACATAATTTTTGAGAAGGTAGAAAGATAAATAACCAATTGTTGCGGGTCTTGTGATGCCATAGGGGCAAGCGGTTGGCAGCGGTAATGAAATTCGTGATCGTAATCATCTTCAATAATAGGAATGCCGTGGGTGGCCGCCAGTTGGTAAATCGCCATTCTACGACTCACGGTTAAGGTCACCGTCGTCGGGTATTGATGTAGGGGTGTAAGATAGATAAGTCGAATATTACCCTGCTGAATTTTCGCTACTAAGTCATCGGGAACAATGCCGTTTTTATCCTGCTGGATAGCGACTAAATCAGCGCCAGCACTAGCAAACGCAGCCATAGCGGGCGGATAGCCTAAGGCCTCTACCGCAACCTCGTCACCCGCATGCAGGAGAAGTTGCGCTACGATATAAATGGCTTCTTGCGAACCATTAGTAATCACAATATCACGATCAATAATGGCTCTTGCTTTACGTAAATAACGCTTCACTTCAGCTATTAATTCTGGCGTTCCCTCGCTTTCACCATAGCCTAGCTGACGAACATCAGGCCGCGACAATACATCCGACATATGGCTTTTGAATTCGGCAAAGGGAAAAAGGGCTGTATCTGGTCGCCCACCAGAGAAATCATATTGATAATCACTATCCGAATATGCCAATTGGTGACTGACCGCTTTCACAAAGCGGTATTCTATTTTCCTTGGTGGCGTTTTCGATTGATCACCAACCGCCGCCAAGTAACTGCTGTCTACTGGCAAGGTAGTGACCACTCTATAGCCCACCCGCTCTTTCGACTCAATCCAGCCTTCGGCGATCAGCTCCGCAAACGCCTTCATGACCGTGTGTCTATTTAAGTGCAAATTATGACTAAGTTCGCGGACTGAAGGCAAGGAATCACCGGCTAATAATTGGCCTTTACGGATGGCTTGTCTCACCGTATCAACCAACTGTAGATATTTAGGCTGCCGGCTACCTTCATCAATAAGATTAATTATCACACTGGTCTACCTATTAACAATGAACTGGTTGTTTATAGTAGACCAAAATCTCATGACAATACACATTACTAAGAAGCTCGAATTTGCAGAGATTCTCACCTTTAAGCCGGAGACCATAAACCATGTTTATCCCTACTAGTTTTGTTATGCGTGAAAAGGCCAAAAAACATCAATTTATCCACGACTTTGCCTTTGGCATATTGGTATCCGGTTCCTTAAGCGGCACACATTTACCGTTTGTTTTACGCGAAGATGAAGGTGAAAACGGCGTGCTCTATACCCATTGCGCAAAAGAAAATCCTCATTGGCAAGAGCTCGATAACGCCGATGTATTAGTGGTTTTTACTGGCCCACACAACTACATATCACCCAGCTGGTACGCAAAAGGCCCCGCAGTACCTACATGGAACTACACTGCAGTCCATGCCTACGGAAGAGTCTCTTTCTTAAATGACGACGAAACCATAACCGCGCTTGACGAGGTCGTGGAGAAATATGAGCCGGGGCTGTTAGTCAGTAGAGATATTCTTACCGATAGACTCAAGGAGCGATTACTACCCGCAATTGTGGGCTTTAAAATCGAGATTAGCCGTATGGAGGGACAACTAAAGCTAGGACAACAACGCAGCAAAGCGGATCAGCTTGGCGTTTATCAAGCGCTCGCTCAATCTTCTCAGTTAGAAGACCTTGCGCTGGCTCAATATATGAAAAAAATCAATATTGGCCTTGGTAATGAATACTGATCATGAAATATACATAAACGGAGAAAAAACCATGCCACAACATGCCACCACTGATACAGACATAAAAAACTGCTTTGCCGTTATGTCGGAATTACGCCCACATCTGATGCAAGATAATTTTATTACGATGGTTCGCCATATGGAACAAGAAGGCTATAAGCTCGCTTTTATAAAAAAAGAGAGCGAGGTCGTTGCCGTTGCCGGATACCGCATTTCAAGCAACTTATTTATAGGTAAAAGTCTGTACGTAAACGACTTGGTTACCGCCAACCGACATCGTTCAAAAGGCTATGGTGAGCAGCTGATTGGATGGCTGAGAAGCATAGCCATCGAACAAAAATGTCAGGCATTTCACCTCGATTCGGGCACGCACCGTGGCCAAGCCCATAAATTCTATTTTAAACAAGAATTTATTATCGCCAGTTACCATTTTAGTCAATCTCTAGTAACTAACGTGGTAGTTGGCAATACTATAAGAATATAACGGCGACCCTTCGCTGCACCATTACCCCCAGCACCAAGGCGATCAGTACTGGGGGCGTTAATGTATTAATGATTATAGAATCGTCTAAAAAACTGAATACACCCTAACTTCTGGAGCAGCTTTAAGATACGGCTTAAGACCAACAACTACATCATTATTAAATAACTCACTAGATAAATAAGCCTCTGCTTCTGCTAGAGAAGAAAAACCATGGAGTACCTGAACATCATCTTCACGAATCAATAACTCTTTTGATTTTGCGCCTGTGATTTCATTTAAAAAAGGTTGTTTATACTTACTATAAACACCAGCTGCAGCCCCGCGATCCGGTGAATCAATTTTAAGTGTGATTTCTAAATAAGCGCTATCTGCAAAAGCCATTGTTGGAAAAGTAATGACCATAGCAGTTAGTATGGCGGCAAATGTGCGAATAAAAATTTTCATAATTAGCTCCGTTTTTATTAATTAACAAATATAGGTAACTGACGCCGAGTGTAATACTCTGCGGTTACTAGATAAGAACTCATCTAGATCCAATACAGGTTACAACCCACCTAACTTATAGTAAAATTATATTTTAAAGTATTATTAATAGATAAAATCTATAAATAAAGCAATCCTATTTAGGAGCAACATGAATCTAAAACAACTACGCTTTGCCTGCGCGGTCTCAGCCACAAGATCATTTACAGCTGCAGCTGCAGATTGTTGTGTGACGCAGCCAACACTATCTAACAGCATTGCCCTATTAGAGGCCGAATTAGGCGAACCTATATTCCAGCGCTCAACGCGCAAAGTGACCCTTACGTCATTTGGCACACACTTAATGCCTTACATTAACGAGGTACTCAGCGCAAATGAAGCTCTAATTTTTCAAGCAAATGCCTTTCTTAAGCCCGAAAATAATTTGATCCGTATCGGCACATCACCACTTATTAGTGCAAGCCTATTAAGGCTAATCATTGAACCTTTTCAACTACAAAATCCAGATGTTGATGTTGTGCTGCGAGAAATGAATATGGCTGACCTAAGCAATATGCTTAACAAAGGTTTTTTAGACTTCGTATTCGGGGTGGCGGATATTTATAAAGAATCTAGGGAAAAGACCTTTTTATATAACGAACCTTTACTATTTATACCTCGTGGAGAGGTTAATTCTTCCCTTCAAAACGAGCGTTTCGTTAAGTTCAAAGACATTGCTAACGAAACATATGTGATGGTACCTGATGCCTGTGGGCTCTCTAAAGCAACACGAGCACTATTTCGCAGCCATCGTAGAAAATTACTAGAATACTCCGGAGAAGCCATGAGCTACCAAGTATTGTCCGAATGGGCGGCATTAGGTATCGGCGCCGCTATACTTCCGAAATCAAAAATTACAGATAGTCGTCAATCTGTATTTTCTATAATTGATAAAGTGGATGTAGAGGTAACGATTGACTTTGAAGCCACTTGGATACCCAAAGGACTTAAAACACCATATTTGAATATATTTGCCGAACACCTTCGCACAGTTGTACCAAGAATAGTTGCCGGACACAGTAAATAGTACAATCTACTCATTACGATCATTAACAACTTCACGATAAATCGTTATTAGTGATGAGGACAAAATGATCGTCGCTTCATTAAATACCATTGCAAATTCACCCATAAAAAAACGAGCGATACTGATACTATCCAATTAAAGAAGGTACATTACATAGACAGACACTTATCTAATAAAAACAGCCAATATACATATTAATAAGTTGACCAAACATCGCCAATACATTGTCTTTAAAGCCCCAGTATAAGGCGCCGAAATATGCCAAATAGGCTTGACTGACGTTAGTGATGGCACTTGAAAAAATAGGTTTCGGGTCGAATTGCGTCTCTTCTCGCGTAAATACTTTAAAATACAACCCATTTACCAACTATTGATTGCTATCTGATCGTAATTTTGGTATAAAACGCGGCTCTTTTTGTGGGTAGTCTTACCAACGTTCATTCACTGCTAGCTAGCGGAATGATAAACGTGCAATTCAACTACTCAATGACTGGAAAGATTTTTACTTTCGCCCATTTTACTGTGCCGGCGTAAACGTCTATTTTTAGGTAATATATATTATTGCCATTAATGAGATAGCCTCTACGACGATACAATTATTTATTACAATGGTTTATTTATAACGATTAGCTTATAGAGGCAATATCATGTCTAGAGTATGTCAAGTTACTGGCAAACGCCCTGTAACTGGAAACAATGTTTCTCACGCAAAAAACCACACCAAACGTCGTTTTTTGCCTAACTTACACTCTCACCGTTTTTGGGTAGAGTCTGAAAAACGTTTTGTTAAATTACGCGTATCGACTAAAGGCATGCGTATTATCGACAAAAAGGGTATCGAATCGGTACTAGAAGACCTTCGCTCTCGTGGCGAAAAAGTGTAATTAACCGAAAACGAGCTGAAAAGAGGATATTCCTATGCGTGATAAAATTCGTTTAAATTCAAGTGCAGGCACTGGCCATTTTTATACTACTGATAAAAATAAGCGCAATATGCCTGAGAAAATGGAAATCAAAAAGTACGATCCTGTTGCTCGCAAACACGTGATCTACAAAGAAGCTAAAATTAAGTAATAATTTTAGGTGATTATGTTTATTCACTAGCCCCTAGCGAATAAACATAAGGTTGACCCATAAAAAAACCCGACTTGTTCGGGTTTTTTTATGCCTGTAGTTTTTTATATATGTCGTTTTTATGTGTGTTGTTTTTATCATTGCTTTTTATCATAGCGGCTTGTGTTACAACAAACCTTATCATTATTCGGCAATACTCGGTCAAATACGCCGAGACATCACCACAGCAATACTCCATAAACAAAATACACCGATTATCCACACAACACCTATAGGCAAGAAAATGTTAGGCGCCTGCATTAAGGTCGACATTAACGAATCTTCATAATAAAAAAACCATTGATGGTTATCGGGAAACACTATCGTGTGCAGCCAATAAAAAAGGCTCTCCACACCGACAGCTAACGACAATACCAGTAACACCGCCATTAAGCCGCCCGCATAAACCCACTGCAGCTTAAGGGGAGTTATGGCTATTTCTTTATAGCGCATCAGCAATGAGGAAAAAATAAAAATCATCGCGACAACTTTCATTACTATGGTTGCGGTAGCAATCAAATTCGCCACATCTTGTAAATGAATCACTTCGTCTTTTGTTAATAATGTCACTACTTTTCCATCGGATGCACTATATTCTATTGCTGATAAGCCGTTGCCTTGTTGATGAACTGCTTGCGTTATCGCTGTGAATAAACGCGCATGCTCTTCACTATTGGTTTCGACAAAATTTTCTCGCTCAAAACGATTTAACGGCGCGTACTCATTGATGGTTTTATCAATATCTAATAGCTGATACCACTGTTCATAAAAAAAAGACTGCTGCGCAAGTGCAATCCACACTGCCGTTAAACACAGCAACCATAAAGACAAGCTCCAGCATACATTTGCCCATACCAATGGATTGATCGCTTTCTTCATTCTATTTATTTATCCTGTTTCTGCACTGTAAAATGCTACCATAACACCTTAAACAAATTAGCATCCACTCACACAATAATTTAACCTGCTTATGCCTGAATTACCCGAAGTTGAAACAACCCGCCAAGGTATTACCCCTCACATTAAAGGTAAGCAGGTGAGTGCGGTTATTTTGCGGCACCATCAACTACGCTGGCCTATTGACTCTCAACTAGTTGATTATCTTACGCGAAAAAAACTCCTTAACATTCATCGTCGTGGTAAATATTTATTACTCGAATTTGTGCATGGACACTTACTGATTCATCTAGGTATGTCAGGTAGCTTACGTATTATTAATACCAAGACCGATGCACCACAAAAACATGATCACGTAGACATTATTTTTTCTGGAAATATTGGCTTACGCTATCACGACCCTCGACGATTTGGTTCAATACTTTGGACGACTGAAGATCCATTTAATCATAAATTAATTCGCAAACTAGGGCCGGAACCACTTTTAGAAGACTTTACCGGCGAGTATCTTTTTAAAGCGAGCCGCAAACGAAAGAAAGATGTGAAAACCTTTATTATGGATAGTCACATTGTGGTCGGCGTGGGTAATATTTATGCGAATGAATCCTTATTTACTTCTGGTATTCGCCCCACCAAAGCAGCAGAAAAGCTCACTCGCAAACAGTGCGACCTGTGGGTAGAGAACATTAAAGCCGTGCTGCAGCGTTCTATTACTCAAGGCGGGACTACTTTACGTGACTTTGTAGGGGGTGATGGCAAACCGGGATATTTTGCCCAACAACTTAACGTATATGGCCGTGGTGGCGAAGCATGTGTCACCTGTCGGCACATACTAAAAGAAATTAGACAAGCACAGCGAACAACCGTCTATTGTAGCCGCTGCCAAAAATAATTTTTTCCCTCTTACTAGGTTGATGCTAAACTAGAGAAATATTTCACCATTATTGACGCACAAAGAGAACGCTATGACAAATAAAGCCATTATCAATACCGACAAAGCACCTAAAGCCATTGGCACTTATTCACAAGCGGTAAAAGTTAATAACACCGTATACCTGTCGGGGCAAATCCCTCTCGATCCAGAAACGATGGAATTAGTTAGCGGTGATTTTGCTGCACAAACGCATCAAGTGTTTAAAAACTTAAAAGCTGTATGTGAAGCAGCAGATGGATCGTTAGCTGACATTGTTAAATTAAATATTTTTCTAACCGATCTCAGTAACTTCGCTACGGTAAGTGAAGTAATGGCAGAATATTTTGTTGAACCTTACCCAGCACGCGCAGCTATTGGTGTAAAAGAATTACCCAAAGGTTCTGTTGTTGAAGCTGACGGTGTGATGGTTATTTAATAACTTATCAGCTGTTGAGAGCTAAATTCAAACCATAAAAAAAGCCGCTTGCGAATATAAACCAAGCGGCTTTTTAGTGGGTGATTTATCTTGTTAACGCCTCAAGTCCTTCAGCCACTTTCGTGGGTATAAATTCTGTTATTTCATACTCCGCTATATTCGCTTTAGCAAATGGGTCTTCTTGTAAAATATGCTCTAATACGGTTTTACTTTCTGCTTGCGCAAGAATAACACCGCCGGTTCTCGGTACTTTTCGACCTGATGCGATAAAATTTCCTGCAGCATAATATTTTTCTAAAAAAATAATATGTGCGTCGATGTGTGGATCGACCTCACTTAGATCAATAGTATAAGAAATAGATACAACAAACATATTCAGCCCTTCTTTATAAAAAAATTAATATTACTACGTTAATCAGCTTTCAGTAGCGGCGTGTATCCCTCTTTAAAGCTAGGATAACGAAATACATAACCACTCTCGACTAATAATGCATTGCTACAGCGTTTATTACTACGGGCGGTTCGCTTGGTGAGAGGCGCATTTTCTTGAAAATTATTTTCTGGCAGCCCCAACGTTTCTCGCATCCATTGCTTTACCTCATGCAAGGGTGCTGGCTGATGATCACTGGCAATATATAGATTATCTATCGTATGTGTTTTTTGTCGTTCGATAAGATGCGTCAGCACGCCAGCACAATCATCTGCATGAATACGATTAGTATAAATAGCGGGCTCGACAGGCGTGCCTTTTCCGGCCATCACTTGCTCGACTAAATAGCCTCGGCCGCGACCATAAATTCCCGAAAAGCGCACATGACAATAATTGTAACCACTATCCGCAACAAGCTTTTCAGCTTCTAATAAACGGCGACCACTGTAACTTTCTGGTTCGGTTGGAGAACGTTCGTCTACCCAGCTACCATCTTGCTGTGCATAGACACTGGTGCTCGACACAAAAACAATCAACCGCGGTTTAACCGTCTGTTGGTTTACCGCGTTCAAAATGGTTTGTACTGGCTTCACATAACCTTGTTGGTAGCCGGTGTCGCTCATTTCTGTGGGTGTAAATGTCATCACCAATACATCAAAACCCGTCGACATAACTTGATTCATTTGCTGTTGATTACAACAATCTGCTGTTTCTATCTGCACAGTGGGATGATGAATAAGCGACCGCTTAACACCCACTGTTTGGTATGCCGTTAAATGAGCAGACAAACGATTGGCAATATCCCCAAAGCCCAGCAAGACAATTTTTTCTTTCTTCATATGATTATTCAATTCTCTATTTAGCTATCTGCTTAACTATTTATTTAGCTATCTATTTCACTATCAGTTTAGCTACCTGTCTAACTATTCGTCCTCGGAATATTGTTAACGGTAAAATAACACTATTCACAGCAAATATTTTGATTTACTATCAAGCCAAGGCAATCATTAGTTTTTATCAATTACAACTGCAGGCTAAATATGACCCTAACTGAACTCAAATACATTGTCACTTTGGCGCAAGACCAGCATTTTGGCCAAGCTGCCGAGCGCTGTAATGTATCACAACCGACTCTGAGTGTTGCGGTTAAAAAGCTTGAAGAAGAGCTAGGGGTTTCACTATTCGAACGATCAAAAACCCGTGTACAGGCCACGCCAATGGGCGAGCAAATTGTCGCACAAGCACAAACCGTATTAGAACAAGCATCGGTGATTAAAGACATTGCCATATCCGGTAAAGATCAACTAGGTAGCCCACTCAAAGTTGGGGCTATTTTTACTATTGGGCCGTATTTATTCCCACAGTTTATTCCGCAGTTACAATCTATCGCACCCAAAATGCCGCTATTTGTAGAAGAAGGCTTTACCGCCACCTTGCGCCAACAATTACGCAAAGGTGACCTAGATGTGATTATCGTTGCCTTACCCTTTACCGAAGCCGATGTGGTCACACAGGCATTATATGAAGAGCCGTTTGTTGTGCTGTTACCGGCCGCTCACCCTCTCGCGAACAAAACCAGCTTATGTGCCAATGATTTAACTGAAGAAAATGTCTTGTTGCTAGGAGAAGGCCATTGCTTTAGAGATCAAATATTACAGGCGCTGCCGTCGATTAAGACCCATGCAGCCGACGATAGCGGTAATATTCGCACAGCGACGGCAGGCAGCTCTTTGGAGACCATGCGACACATGGTGGCATCGGGCATTGGCATCACTATTTTGCCTAAATCGGCCGCCATGAGTAATTACGCACCGGACACCTTAGTAATTCGTCCACTCACAGAAGTCAGTGCTAAACGCACGGTGGGCTTGGCGTGGCGCGCGAGCTTTCCTCGCCATAAAGCAGTGGATGTACTCAGAACTGCTATTCAACAAGGGCAAAAAGCAGGGAAAGAGCAATTAACTAAAGGGAATAGCTAACGCCTTTTTCCTACTCCAAACTTTACTATGACATCTACTAAACAAGTCAGTAAGAACGGAATACTCACATCGGTTACCGCATTAAAAGGGGTGGGGGCACAGCTCGCAAAAAAGTTAGAAAAATTAGGGATTTACACCCTGCAGGATATGCTTTTTCACTTACCCCGGCAGTATGCCGACCGTACTCGTGTCACGCCTATTGGCAGCTTGCAGCCTAACCAAAGTGTGGTGATCGAAGCCGAGGTTCGCGGTACTGATGTGGTTTTTGGTAAACGCCGCAGCCTAATCTGCCGTGTGCAAGATAATACCGGCACACTCAGCTTACGCTTTTATCATTTCTCTAATGCGCAGCGAGCGACACTCGCTACTGGAGCGCGTATTCGTTGCTATGGGGAAACTCGCCGTGGCGCATCAGGCTTAGAACTCTATCATCCTGAATACCAACTGCTCTCATCGAATGCAGCACATAGTGGTTTGGAAGAAACGCTAACACCCATTTATCCCATCACCGAGGGAATCACGCAAAATCGCTTACGCACACTTATAAAGCAAGCACTCACTCACGCTAAAGATTTTGATTTTAGGGGCTACCTTGCTTTATTACCAGCGGACACACCGGAAGAGAGTGCACCAGCTATATCGCTTCCGAACTCATTATTCGAACCACTGGCGTATTTACATGCACCACCCAAAAACGCAGATTTGGCTCAACTGTTAGCAGGCGAACACCCTTATCAACAAGTGTTGATTATGGAGGAGCTCACCGCTTACCAGCTGAACTTATTGCGCTTGCGAGAACAACGCCAACAACAGGCCGCAGTGCCATTAGCTGTAGATAAAGCGCTAGAAGACCAATTTATACAAGCACTTGGGTTTACCTTAACAAACGCGCAACAGCGCGTAGTGGAAGATATTAGTCAGGACTTACGGTTATCCATTCCCATGATGCGCTTGTTACAAGGTGATGTGGGCTCAGGTAAAACGGTGGTAGCGGCCTTGGCTGCATTACATGCTATTGCTCACCAGCAACAAGTGGTGATAATGGCACCTACCGAGATTTTAGCGGAACAACATCGCCTTAATTTTGAAAAATGGTTTTCGCCTTTAGGCATTTGTGTGGGCTCATTAACCGGCAAGCAAAAAGTGAAAGAACGCCGAGAGCAACTTGCTGCCTTGGAGCAGGGTGTGACACAAGTGGTGATTGGTACCCATGCGCTTTTTCAAGACTCCGTTGTATTTAACCGCTTAGCTTTAGTTATTATTGATGAGCAGCACCGTTTTGGCGTGCATCAACGCCTTAGCTTACGTAACAAAGGCAATAAGCACACAGGTATCCCTCACCAATTAATCATGACTGCCACACCCATTCCTCGCACACTGGCGATGAGCGCTTATGCGGATTTAGACTATTCCGTGATTGATGAATTACCCAAAGGGCGTATTCCTGTCGAAACAGTCATTATTAGCCAACAAAAGCGACCCGAAATTATCCAGCGTATTGATTATGCCTGCCAACAGGGCAGACAAGCGTATTGGGTCTGCACCTTAATTGAAAACTCCGAAGCGCTAGAAGCGCAGGCTGCCGAAGAAGCCGCTACCTTGCTTGCCAGCACACTACCCAATTTAACCGTTGGCTTGGTACACGGCCGATTGAAGCCCCCAGAGAAAGAACAGGTTATGGCACAGTTTAAAGCGGGAGAGATTGATTTATTAGTGGCCACCACGGTTATCGAAGTAGGGGTGGATGTCCCCAATGCCAGCTTAATGATTATCGAAAATCCCGAGCGGCTCGGTTTGGCCCAGCTACACCAGCTAAGAGGGCGGGTAGGACGAGGCAGCATCGCTAGCCATTGCGTGCTCTTGTATGGGGATAAAGTCTCGCTGAATGGCAAAGAACGGCTCAAGGCGATGCGTAGCACCAGCGATGGCTTTAAAATTGCCGAAGTCGATTTGCAATTACGTGGTCCAGGAGAAGTACTGGGTACGCGGCAAACCGGCGATATCGACTTTGCCTTAGCAGACTTGCGCCGTGACCTCTACCTTATGCCGAAAGTGAACGCTTACGCACAGGCAATAATCACCCACTTCCCCGAACATATCGCTCCACTCAGCGAGCGCTGGTTAGGTAAAAATACTCATTACGCACAAGCGTAATTAATCTCTGCTATTAATCGCTATTTACGCTAGCAGGCCATTAATCTTCAACTACACTCAAAGGAGGCTTACATTTATTGTTGAGGAATTACCGTGACCGTCCCCGCTAGCATTGAACAACTATTAAAAAAGCATAACATTTCTTACTCTTTAGCGAATTTATCGTCTGTGCCCATTCATCAGCTGGTAGGAGACGTAAAGTCAATTGATCAGCCAAATAGAGCACAAAGCGCAAATGCGCATCTGCTGCAAAACCCGAATAACGAAAAGCTGTTAGCGATTACTCCCAAACAAACCATTCTCAATCTAGAAGCAATAAAAGAAGCACTAGGCGAGCCCTATAAACCCGTTGTTGGGGAAGCACTAAAAAAATTCACTCAACACTTAGGGCTAGACGCGATGGTCGCGATGCCTAAGCTAGGTAACTTACCCACTATCGTTGATAAGCGATTACTCAATACCGACAAGCTTTTGCTGAGTGTAGGATCAGATAACCAACACATCGAAGTGGATGGTGAGTCTTTCAAGAAGCTATTAGAGTCGACCATCGTTAACGATATAGCGATTCCTCTAGACACCTTAAACCGTCAAACACCGAAACATCTAGATGTTAAAGAAATCACCCAAAGTGTCGAGAAGTTTACTGAACTGCGTATTAAGCAGCGCCTTGATGAAACATTAGAATTGCCACCATTGCCAGCAACCGCAAAAGCCATTATTAAATTACGTGTTGATCCCAATGCTGACGTCAGTGATTTATGTGAAGTCATCGAGCTTGATCCAGCGTTAGCGGCACAAGTGGTTAGCTGGGCTTCTTCTCCTTATTATTCAGCGCCAGGCACCATCAAATCAATTCATGATGCCATCGTGCGTGTGCTTGGGTTTGAAATGGTCTTAAGCTTATCTCTTGGTCTGGCATTAGGCTCTACCTTAAAACTTCCTAACCGTCGTCCAGATGGCTGCCTATCTTACTGGCAACAAGCAGTTTATGTATCTACCTGTACCGAAGCCATTATTAGCTGTATGCCTCGAAAACAACGACCTAGTTATGGCTGTGCTTACCTATCCGGTCTGTTACACAATTTTGGTTACATGCTCATTGCCGAAGTCTTTAGTGGTCAATTTGACGATATCTGTACCGAAATAGATGCCAATAGTCACACAACACCACAATCGGTGGAAAAACATATTATTGGCGTGACTCGCGATCAACTAGCGGCTTGGTTGATGGAGCTTTTGCATATGCCAGAAGAGG
>AEVK01000050.1 GCA_000209515.2 gamma proteobacterium IMCC1989 | reverse complement strand
ATTCCGGAAAGCGTTTTTTGCTTATCCGGACAAAATCTGTAGGAACAGATTTGAACCGCATGAGCGGGCCCGGAGGGTGAAAGCCAGGGAAGGCTTTCATAATCTAGTTATTTCAAACTCTAACTAGATACCGGATCAAGTCCGGTATGACGAGCACGGTATGACAAGGCTAAGTTAACGGAACAACAGTGACTGACTCTATTTATTTATCACAGAAGGCATCACCATGCTAAATATCGCTATCAATGGCTATGGCCGTATCGGTCGCTGTGTACTCCGTGCCTTTTACGAACACCCATCAGACAATATTTCTATCGTAGCGATAAACGAACTGGCCGATAGCAAAACTATCGCGCACCTAACCAAGTATGATTCTACCCATGGAAAATTTACCGGCGATGTCGGGCTTGATGGCGATATTCTAACGATTAATGGCGATAAAATTCGTATTTTTCATGAAGAAACGATTTCTCCGCTACCGTGGGCAGAACTCAATATTGATATTGTTTTAGAGTGTACAGGTGCTTTTAGCGACCGACTAACTGCTGAGCAGCACTTAACTGCAGGGGCAAAAAAAGTGTTATTTTCTCAGCCTGCTGAAAGCAATGTAGATGCCACTATTGTTTGCGGCATTAACGAACATACATTGCATGACGATCACACAGTTATTTCCAATGCTTCTTGTACCACCAACTGTATTGTTCCAGTAATTCACACTTTACATCAAGCTTTTGGTATCGAAAGCGGCGTGATAACCACCATTCATTCAGCGATGAATGATCAACCGGTTATTGATGCTTACCACAACACCGATTTACGAAAAACGCGTGGCGCGTACCAATCCATTATTCCCGTAGAAACCGGCCTTGCCAAAGGTATTGATCGCTTACTGCCAGAACTGGCGGGACGCTTTCAAGCACAAGCGATGCGTGTACCCACCGCCAATGTATCGGCAATGGATTTATCCGTTGTCGTTAAGCAGGCGGTGACAGTGACCGATATTAATCAAGCATTAAAAAGCGCATCAGAAACAATGCCGACTATTCTTGGCTATACTGAAGAACCACTCACCTCTTGCGATTTTAATCACGACACACGCTCCGGCATTGTCGATGCGCACCAAACTCGTGTAGCAGGCGGCACAATTTTAGCGGGCGGCTCTCTTGTCGCCGATGGCACCCTTATCGCTAGCGGCACCTTAGTCAAAGTACTCACGTGGTTTGATAACGAATGGGGATTCGCTAATCGCATGTTAGATGTCGTCAATAAACTCACCATTAAGCATTAACTATTTTATTAAAAACTCTGAGAAAAAAAGTAACCATATGAACGTACTATCCATGACCGACCTCGACCTTGCCGGCAAACGCGTATTAATTCGCGAAGATTTAAATGTGCCTATTAAAGATGGCAAAGTCTCTTCTGACGCACGTATTCGTGCCGCGCTACCCACTATTGAGCTTGCGATTAACGCGGGCGCAAAAGTCATTTTGATGTCGCACTTAGGCCGCCCAACGGAAGGAAAATTCGATGACGAATTTTCAATGCAACCGGTTGCCAATCACCTTAGCGAATTACTTAACCAGAGCGTGCCTGTTATTCGCAATTGGGAAAATGGATTCACACTCGCAAAAGGCGATGTCGTTCTACTCGAAAATGTACGATTTAATGTGGGCGAGAAAAAAGACGCCGAAGACCTAGCCAAAGCCTATGCAGACTTATGCGATATTTTTGTGATGGATGCTTTTGGTACCGCTCATCGCGCACAAGCATCTACTCATGGCGTGGCAAAGTTTGCACCGACCGCTTGCGCAGGCCCATTACTCGTAGGCGAATTGAGCGCACTAGAAAAAGCCTTAGCCAATCCTGCTCGTCCGTTAGTCGCTATTGTAGGCGGCTCAAAAGTATCGACAAAACTGACCGTACTAGAGACACTGGCCGACAAAGCCGATCAAATTATTGTGGGCGGCGGCATTGCCAATACGTTTTTAGCCGCTAGTGGAAAAAACGTCGGCAAGTCACTCTACGAAAAAGATTTAATTCCTAATGCAAAAGCATTAATGGCAAAAACAAATATCCCTGTACCAACTGATGTCGTTGTCGCTAGCGAATTTTCTGAGACAGCAGAAGCCACATTAAAAAGTGCTGCCGATGTCAACGACAGCGATATGATTTTTGATATTGGCCCTGAAACATCAGCAACGTTAGCCGACATTATTAAGAACGCAAAAACGATTTTATGGAATGGCCCAGTTGGCGTATTTGAATTTGATCAATTTGGTGAAGGCACCAAAGCCCTGTCATTAGCAATTGCTGATAGCGAAGGTTTTTCTATTGCCGGTGGCGGCGATACGTTAGCGGCGGTAGATAAATATAATATCGCTGACAAAGTCTCTTATATTTCTACCGGCGGCGGCGCATTTTTAGAATACGTTGAAGGCAAAACATTACCTGCTGTTGCGATGTTAGAAGAGCGCGCCAAAGGCTAGATGTAGTCATTTCAGCGAACGCTGGAATCAATATATTTTTACTATTTAATAAACATTTACATTAATTTTATTTAACACCGAAAGGACAAGACAATGCCTGTCGTTAATCACGCACAATACTGCCAAATGCTAGACAACGCGAAACAAAATAAATTTGCGTACCCCGCCATTAACATTACCTCAAGCGAAACTATTAATGCTGCGCTACTAGCATTTAAAGAAGCCAACTCCGACGGTATTATTCAAGTCTCAGTTGGCGGCGGAAAGTTCGCTTCGGGCTTAGGTGTAGGCTCTATGGTTAAAGGCGGTATTGCGCTAGCCGTTTATACCCACTTAATGGCTGAAGAATACGATGTGAATATTGCATTGCATACTGACCACTGCCACCCAGAGTATGTTGAATCATTTTTAATGCCGCTCATTGCCGAAACTAAAAAACGCCGCGCGGCTGGCTTACCTAATTTATTTAATTCGCACATGTATGATGGCTCGGCATTACCAATGGATGAAAACATCGCTGAATCAAAACGTATCATGACCGAATGTATCGCCAACGATATTATTTTAGAAATCGAAACCGGCATTGTCGGTGGTGAAGAAGATGGGCATGACACTTCTGACGTTCCTGCAGACAAACTCTACACCACACCAGAAGACATGGTAATGGCAGCAAAAGAACTCGGCTCAATGGGTCGCTTCATGTTGGCAGCTACCTTTGGCAACGTCCACGGCGTGTACAAGCCAGGCAATGTTAAGTTAACCCCGACTATTTTAAAAGATGGCCAAACAGCAGTGGTGAACGCACTCGGCGCTGATGCTCATCTTGACTTAGTTTTCCACGGCGGTTCAGGTTCAGAGCTACACGAAATTCACGAAACACTAGATTATGGTGTTATCAAAATGAATATCGACACCGACACCCAGTACGCCTACTCGCGCCCAGTGGTTGATCACATCATGAAAAACTACGACGGCATGTTAAAAATTGAAGGCGAAGTCGGCAACAAAAAAGTGTACGACCCACGCGCCTACGGTAAAAAAGGCGAGCGTAATATGGCTGATCGCATAATGCGAGCCTGTGATGATTTACGTTCAACAGGTACTTCGTTGGGTAGAAATATTTAAGCGATTTATTTGTATTGTTAGTTGGCTGGAAACGAATTCCAGCCTTCATGCCTGATACTAATACACGTAAGCGGTAACATTTTTTACTTTATCTCTGCGCAAAAAATCAATAACGCCAAACCACATTCACCGCGCCAAAACGATTCGTTGCTTTTTGTTGCTCAAACTCTCGGGTGCGGTAAATTTGTGTGAGCCCGAATTGTATATCGCCTATGTTGACAACAGCGCCCACTTGAATATCACCCACCCAATTTTCTTTCTCAACACTGTGACTGTCTTTATTCGTATTGCCATCAAGAAAAATATCTCTTTCAACATAACGACCACTCAAGCCAGCAAACACATACCACTCTATTGACTGCTTGGGCGTAAAATAACTGGACCCGACAGCGCTCGGACGAATCAATGGTGGACCAAAGTCATTGCCTAATGAGTTACCGAAACGAACCATTATTCCAGCATTTGCAAACGTATAAACATTACCTACACTAAAACCCGCCTGTGGTGTGATATCAGTATGTTGACTCAGTCGATATTGCCACAAACGCGTATAGGCGACATTCAAACCAAACTCATCTTTTAATTGATTATCCCAACCCCGTGGTGTTGTGGTATTTACCCATTCATGAAATTGTTTTTGCGTTTGCTCTGCTAAAGCGGAAGGGCCTACAATGCCCACCGTAATATCTAAGGCATTGGCATAGCGATACTCCGAACGTTCATTTTGATCAGCCTCACCTCCCTCACTTTTACTGATAACGCGTGCGTCGCTGGTTAACGAAAAAGTAGTATACAACCAGCCAGCATAAGGGCGATCTCCCACAATCAGTGCTGGTTGACTTATATCGTCGGGAGTAAAAATAGATTGACCCAATGCCACACCAAAGCGCACATTATCAGATGAACGATACAGAGGGACGAACGAAGCCGCTTTATCAATCCATTCAGGATGATAGGTATCGCTGATGTAAGCGATTTGAAAACCATTGGTGTAATGGCGATCGGTACCACTGCCAAATAGGTCGTTCTCGATAGCAAATGAAAATGCTCCTTTAGAGTCACTTCCCGTCACTGCTTTTTCAGCAACAGAAAATTGGCATAAAATAAGTGATAAAAAAACACAAACAATGCGAGCCGCTGTTTTATCGATAGAGAAACTATTCATAAGGTACTGCCTTGACTCGATATGCTAATAGACTAATGCTGGATTAAACTAGAGTGACGAAAGTAGATTGACAAGAGTAGCGTGCAACAAACATCTTAGTAGTTAATTCAGTGTGAATTTTTCTGCAGAATTCAAGCAACATACATACGATCGTCGCTAACACAGCGAAAACATAAGAAAAATAGGGGCATTATAAAACAGCCATCTCGGGTTTGCTGTTAACATCCACCTATATTTTTTATCACTTCACACCTTATTCATGATATTTTTGTGTTGTACTGATACACAGGAATTAAAGCGAGCGCTTGCTAACTCCATACCATCCATCGCTACATCAGCCACTAAAGGGTAACTATATGCAAACAATAATGACAGCGTTAAACACAATGGTAGCGATATTTTTTATATCAACTGCCAATATCGCAATAGCCGGTAGCCACGGTGACCACAGCAAAGATAACCATACGGCGGATAACGGCTTGGTTACCATGAAGAGTCATCATACCGTCACCGATACCGCAGATAAGCTAGAAGCGTTACTGACCAAAAAGGGCATGACCGTATTTGCACGAATAGACCACAGTGCAGGCGCAAAGAAAGTAGGAAAAAGTCTACGCCCTACCGAACTAGTGATTTTTGGCAATCCTAAAGTAGGCACACCACTTATGCAATGTGCACAATCTATCGCTATTGATTTGCCACAAAAAATTCTGATATGGGAAGATAGCGAAGGTGTCACGTGGTTAGGATATAACGACCCGCAGTATCTCAAACAGCGCCATCATGTAAGCGGCTGTGATAAGGTATTAGCGAAAGTTGCCGGCGCACTGAACAAGTTTGCAACGGCTGCAAGTCAATAACACTTTTTCACCTGCCTTAGAGCATGCTCTAAGGCTTAACATAGACATCCTTTCAACAAAATATGCGCGTATAATTGCTTTCATACAAACCATTTTACTTTTACATGGCAAACTAAAATGAAATACAAAGATCTTCGCGATTTTATTGATCAGCTAGAAAAACAGGGCGAGCTAAAGCGTATTAGCACACCGGTTGATCCCAATTTAGAAATGACCGAAATTTGTGATCGCACATTGCGCGCACAAGGCCCTGCTCTGCTTTTTGAAAACCCTATAGGCCACAACATACCTGTACTCGCGAATCTTTTTGGCACACCCAAGCGGGTAGCTATGGGCATGGGTGAAGACTCAGTAGAAGCCCTGCGCGAAGTCGGCAAATTACTCGCCATGCTAAAAGAGCCCGAGCCACCCAAAAGCATGAAAGATGCATGGAATAAGCTCCCCATGTTTAAACAAGTGCTGAATATGTCACCCAAGGTGGTGAAAAAAGCACCCTGCCAAGAAGAACAGCTCATCGGCGATGAGGTTGATCTTGCTAAGTACCCTATTCAGACCTGCTGGCCAGGCGACGCAGGGCCACTCGTCACATGGCCGCTCGTCATCACCAAAGGCCCTAATAAAGAGCGCCAAAACTTGGGTATTTACCGCATGCAGGTTATCGGTAAAAACCGCTTAATCATGCGCTGGTTAAGCCATCGTGGTGGCGCGTTAGATTTTCGTGAATGGCAACAACAAAACCCCGGCCAACCTTATCCTGTAGCTGTCGCCCTTGGCGCAGACCCCGCCACTATTTTAGGCGCAGTGACCCCGGTTCCTGATACGCTCAGCGAATATGCCTTTGCCGGTTTACTGCGTGGCGGTAAAACAGAGGTGGTTAAATGTATCGATAACGATTTACAAGTGCCCGCGTCTGCTGAAATTATTTTGGAAGGTTTTATCTACCCCGATGATATGGCGGATGAAGGGCCATTTGGCGATCACACTGGCTACTATAACGAAGTCGATAGCTTTCCCGTATTTACCGTTGAGCGCATTACTCAACGTAGAAAACCCATTTACCACAGCACCTATACTGGTCGCCCACCCGATGAACCAGCTATTTTAGGCGTGGCGCTTAATGAAGTGTTTGTACCGATCTTACAAAAGCAATTTCCTGAGATTAGCGATTTTTATTTGCCGCCAGAAGGCTGCTCTTACCGCATGGCGATTGTCACCATGAAAAAACAATACCCCGGTCACGCCAAACGCGTAATGATGGGCGTGTGGTCTTTTTTACGGCAATTTATGTACACAAAGTTTGTAATTGTGGTGGACGATGATATTAATGCGCGTAATTGGGAAGACGTGATTTGGGCCATTACCACGCGTACTGATCCTAGCCGGGACATCACTCTCATCGACAACACACCTATTGATTATCTTGATTTTGCCTCGCCGGTTTCTGGTCTTGGATCGAAAATGGGATTAGATGCTACTAACAAATGGCAAGGCGAAACCGATCGTGAATGGGGAACGCCCATCGTGATGGATACCGCAGTAAAAGAAAAAGTCGATAGCATGTGGGCAGAGCTCGGCATAGAGGGCATTCAGTAATGGATGCCAATACCATTTTATCACTCTGTATTTTAATCGCAGGGATCTACGGTGTATTTTGTTTTTTTCCTGCTACAGGGAAACACTTATTCCCTAGCGTATATTTAGAAGAAGACGGTCGTAACCCAAGGCGTTACGCTATTTTATTTACTGGTTTTTTTTGTAGCCTTGCAGGCTTTTATGGATTATTTATTCAGCCTTTATTTTAAACTTATTCTGATGGAGTAACGTATGGAACTTGAGCTAATGTCATACCTGCCCGAAATTATTTCGGTGTGTGTTATCGCAATTTTTATGTCTATTAGTCCCGGCGCTGATTTTGTAATGGTCACTAGAAACAGTCTATTTTATCGGCGTAAGGCGGGATTGTATTCAGCGCTAGGAATCAGTCTAGCTATCTGGATTCATGTCGCTTATTCTATCGCAGGCCTAGCGGTTATCATCTCAAACTCTGTCATCTTATTTTCTATCATTAAATATTTAGGTGCTGCCTATTTAATTTATATTGGCTGGAAGACGTTTCGAACAAAAAAAGAAGCCGATATAGTCGACACACAAGAAATAGCAACGCTGTCTAACTTCGCAGCATTTAAGGTTGGCTTTATCACTAATGCATTAAACCCTAAAACAACAATATTCTTTCTCAGTATTTTCACTCAGGTAGTCAATGCAGACACACCCATCTTATTACAACTGCTCTACGGTGCGATTATTTCTCTAGCGCACTTAATTTGGTTTAGCCTAGTTGTTGTCTGCTTAACTCAACCGGCGCTATTAAAACGATTTAACGAGTACAAAACAGGTATAGAAAAAACCGTTGGCATTGTATTAATGGGCTTCGGGTTAAAAGTAGCGACAACGAACAATTAACATCATTCTGCATTATTTATGCATTCATTTTTTATAGGTTTTAAATATGTCTGATCTACCTCACTGCCCACAATGCGCATCGGAATACACCTACGAAGATGGTGCAATGTTTGTTTGCCCAGAATGCGGTCATGAGTGGTCGAAAGATGGCTCAGGCGAAGAAAACGAAGAGAAAGTCATTAAAGACTCGAATGGCAACGTATTAGAAACGGGTGATACCGTTAGCGTAATCAAAGACTTAAAAGTAAAAGGTTCGTCGCTGGTAGTAAAAGTTGGCACAAAAGTGAAGAATATTCGCTTAGTCGACGGCGATCACGATATTGATTGTAAAATCGATGGCATTGGCGCGATGAAATTGAAATCTCAGTTTGTTAAGAAAGTATGATTCAATGTTAAAGAGTGATTGAAAAATTACAACAAACCGTACTTTGTTAAAAAAGTACGGTCATGAGTGCCTAACCGGAAATACAGGCACATCTAACAATGTGCCGGCTGTCGCCACAAGACCTTGCTGATAAGACTGCTGGCTGTCTTTTTCATCTCCCATATAACGCTGCAGCCTAGCAAGTTCGGCGTAACTTTCTGGCAAGGGTTTAATCGCTATACTGGACAACAAGAAATCTTTAGCTCTTCCCCACTGTTTATTTTGCAAGCATAAACGGCCTAAAGTCAGGTGTAAAACGGCACTATTTTTTTCTTGTTTCAACCAACTTTCTGCTTGCACTAACGCTGCCTGAGCATCGCTGTAATTTAACAAACCATACTGCTTGACCCACGATTCATTCCACTCGCGATTTATATTTCTCGCCAATACTTTAGCTGCGCTATCATAAGCGTTTAACTCAATAAGCGTATTAATATAAAGGGTAAGAATAGTGCTGTCTTTTCTAAAATGCGCAGGTAAATTATTTACACAGCCTTCTAACAACGATGCCCGTTGCTCGTTACTCAGAGCACTGTTTTTTTCTATATTATCTTTCACCGTTGCTTGACATAAGGTTTGCTCTAAATAATAACGCTCCTCCAATGTACCAATATTTTTTTCATGCAATATAGGCAGTAATTTTTTCAATGCAGGCCAATCACTCAATGCATAATAAACAGACTTTTGTAAACTAAGTACCACTTTGTGCGCAGGGTTTATCTTTTCTGCACGCGACAGAGTTGCTAATGCCTGCTCATACTGCTTGTTTGAAAGTTGCATTCTGGCTTGAGTCAAAGAAATAGCCAGCTCATTATTACCCGGAGCTTTTTCCGCTTTATGCAATAATTTCAGCGCCTCTTGCTCTTCACCCACTTCATAAGCGCAGCGTGCAGCAGCCAAATAGTTAATGATGGGCGAGGAAACATGTCTAGCGGAGAGCACTAACTTTTTATGTGCTAACGACCAATCACCTTCAATAAACGCAATTAATCCTTGCGTCGTTTTTAACTGGGCTTTTTTTTCACTTCTGCCAATAATTTTTTGATGAACTGCATACACTTTTTTAGCGCTACGATTAATCATCGTGACACACAACCAAACCAAAAATAATGCCAGTAGAAGAACGCCTACAGCAAACCAAAAATTCATTTCTATACTGGTATCACCTAACACAAGCAAGAAATAGCTGTTTTCTTGCTGAATCAAATAAATGAAAAAGGCAATAGCGACGAGAACAATGCAAAAACCAATTAGAGCTTTTTTCATTTCACCGGCTCCAACGAAGGCTTATCGGACACAGCATTTACAGAGGGCTTTTCTTTAGACAAACTTTCTTGTTCAGCACCCAACGTATTTTTATCGCCATCGTCGATCTGGTGATGAGAATCTATATATTGGCTTAACGTATATAATGAAGATGATACGTTTGGCAATTGCACAAGTATTGTTTGCGCTTTTAATTCATCCAGCAATGCAATCATAGCGTTTTTTTCTGGGTAATGACCATAGTACTTATCTAACCATACAGTCGCTTTTTCTATGCTTACTTGATAAACAATCGACTCTTCACGCAATAATGCCGTTTGCGCCTGCTCTAACATTAATCTTAGATTTTCTTTGCTAATAATATGTTTCGAATCGGACAATATAGGCTCAATTTTTGAGCTATGGTTAGTAATGCGCACATAGTTATCTAGTGACCCAAAAGCAGAAGTCACACTAGAGGTGATTTTTTGCCAAAGTGTTTTTTCTTCTTTAGTGCTATTTAACAACGATGCGTTACTTTTTGTAATTTCTCCACTTTCTCTGCTAGCCGACTTTTCTTTTAATGATAAAGTAAGCGGTGCGGGAGGTAAGCTTTGCACTTGATTGATTAATGAATTTAACTGTAAGTAAATACCTTCTCTATCAACTGATGGAGCAATTTTCAAGGCGATCAAATCGTTTTGAATTTGTTCACGAATAGGAAACAAATCTGGCAAGTCAATTTCTCGCAATAAATTATCTGCTGCTTCTAACAGACCAACGATACCTGACACATTACTGCCCGTTAGCTGGCGTTGATTAGCAAGACGTAATAAATGTCGCGCCTCTTCTAACATCCAGCCATCACGACTCACACCACTGAGGGTATTTATTTTAGCTAGCTGAGCATCCAATCGCTGCTGAAGCAATTGCTGCTCTTTATTTGATTGCTGAATAAATAATGACAATTGTTTTTTCTGATTCGACAACTGCTGTTGCAACTGATTAGTATTTTTATCTACCGTTGCAGATAAACCAGATTGCTGTTGCTGTGCCGAAACGATACGCGCATCTTGCACTTGCCAAAATTTCCAAAGGCCATAAGCGACTGCACCGATAAGCACGAGCAACACAAACACACACAACACATAGATTATTGTTTTCGCTAATGTACGGCGACCAATAGGACGCTGATCTATTTTTTTGGGTGAATGCTCTTTTGAGACACTCCCCTTTGAGACACTATCCTTTGAAATACCATCTTTTGAAACGTTATTCTTGGGTATTTTTTTGGTAGGCGTTTTTTGCTGTACTACGTTTTCTGTTGTATGGTTTTTCGGGGGCGCACTTTTATTTTCCACCTTACTTTTTGATGGCTTATCGACTGCATTATCATCTACTTGTTTATCATCAGATGTATTTTTCGTGGATGTCGGTTTTTTATCCGTCATAATTATTACTCTTATATCCGTCGTAATGTTATTTCTATTGCGGTCTCAAATGTTACACAGCGACACTCAACACAATGAAAGCGTTATATGTATTTATTGGTATATGCCAGCAACGCCGCCACCATGCTCTCATGAGTGGCGTTCTCTGCAGTGATCACATGAACAAAACCTGCTTGGCGAGCCATCTCAGCGACCCGTTCGCCGGGCAATAAAATAGTTTTTTGCTTCAACCATTTCATATCTTCAGCGCTTATGTTTTCGCACACATTATTTAATGTTTCTCCACTGTGCACAGCCAATATAGCCTGCTTTTTTGTACAGCGAAACTCATCATCCAAAGTGATGTTTTTTGAAGGCGATTGGCGTTCATACAAGTCACAATACGCCACTATTGCAGCTCGCGCCATTAATTGTTCGGCCAAATATTCACGTCCATTTTTACCGCGAAAAATAAGAATTTTTTCGTCAGCTATATTTTGCAATTTTGGATGCGCTAACAGGGCCTCGCTATTCATCGCCTGCTCTGGCGAATAATGTAAAACGCCTGCTTGCATCTGCTCTTCTAACAAGGCTGCGGTAGTTTTTCCAATCGCAAAAAACTCTATATCAATGGGTAATTGTGGCCAATATCGATCTAGCCATTGCATGCCATAGGTGACGGCGTTTTGGCTGATAAAAATGACTTTTTTATATTCGGCAAACCCTAAAATATGGTTGATGATGTCGCGCTCTGATACTTCATCCCTGAGCGGGACGATATTCATCATGGGCTGGAGACTAACCGTTGCTCCCATGGCTACTAATTTTTTTGCCCATTGCTGACCCTGTGTCTGCGGGCGTACCACCAACAGATGGCAAGCAGATAAGCGTTGCTCAGCTATCACTCAGCCGCCTCGGCATAGACTGCCCGTAAAATAGTCTCTGCGCCTTTGTCTAGCAGGCGCTCGGCCAATTTCACCCCCAAATCATCCGCTTGATCGGGCGCACCGGTTACTTCATCTTCCAACATTATTTTGCCATCAGGACTACCGACCAAACCGCGTAACCACAGCTGTTTGCCATCGGCCGAATGAATGGCATAGCTAGCAATAGGCACTTGGCAGCCGCCTTCTAAACGACGATTCATGGCGCGCTCTGCAGCGACACATTCGTGAGTTATGGGGTCGTTTAGTGGTGCTAGCCATGTTTTGACTTGTTCATCATCGTCACGACACTCAATACCTACTGCGCCTTGTCCGCCAGCGGGTAAGCATAACTCTGGTGTTAGATATTCGGTAATACGATCGGCCATTTTTAAACGCATCAGCCCTGCTGCGGCGAGGATAATCGCGTCATATTCGCCTTCATCTAATTTACGTAATCGCGTATTGACGTTCCCGCGCAAAAAAGTAATTTGTAAATCGGGACGTTGTTCAAGCAGTTGACACTGGCGGCGTAAGCTCGACGTACCCACCACAGCGCCTTGTGGTAAATCGGCAAAGGAGGCATATTTTTCTGAAACAAAAGCATCGCGCGGGTCTTCTCGCTCACAAATAACAGAAAGCCCTAAGCCTTCTGGAAATTCCATGGGTACGTCTTTCATTGAATGTACCGCTATATCGGCTTCGCCATTTAACAAAGCGTGTTCTAGCTCTTTCACAAATAAGCCCTTACCGCCGACCTTGGCAAGAGGCACATCTAAAATGTGGTCGCCACGGCTGGTCATGGGCAGCAACTCTACTGTCACTTCTGGATGTAGAGCCTCTAAACGCGCTTTCACATACTCTGCTTGCCACAGCGCCAATGGACTTTTGCGAGTGGCGATGGTGATCGTATTCTTTATACTGTTATTGGCAGACGGCGAACTTGAGGACATGACAATCTCTTTATGATGATGCTGATGATGAAGGGAGTTTATGCGAATAAATACTATTATATCAACGTAGTCGCCACAAGGTACGCCCAACTACGCCAATTGTGAAAAAAGCTGTGTTATTTACAACGCATCAAGAAAGTCCTTTACCTTTTTGGCATGCCGCCGGCTAACTATAGGCTGACAATCGACCCCTTTTAAGCAAACACGATAATGCCCCTCTACTGTACGCTCCAGCCCAGTAATGTGTTCGGCAGATATTAACGCATTGCGGTGGATGCGGATAAATCGTGGCGCAAAGTCTGTTTCTAATTGCTTTAACGTTCCGTCCATTAAACACTCACCTTTCGTGCCTTGAACGGTAATGTATTTACTGTCGGCAACAAAGCATCGGATAGACTCTATCTCAATAAGCTGAATACCCCGGTGACTGTGTACGCTAATATGCTTCGCTTGTGATGGCTGCGCTGGAGCTAATGCTTGCACAGCAATACCATCTAAAGCGGCCAACTGTGCCTTATTCAAGGTTTGTGCTTTTTCTAATATGTGGGATAACTTTTCACGATTGACTGGTTTAACTAAATACCCCGCCGCTGAGTGATCAAAGGCCTCTAAGGCATATTGGTCGTAGGCAGTGGTAAAGATAATTGCTGGCGGCTGGTCTAGATCACCCACTCTTTCTGCGAGTTGAATACCGGTTTCTCCGGGCATTTCAATATCGAGCAACACCACTGCGGGATCGACTTGCTCAATTAATGTCATGGCTTCTGCAGCATTTTTTGCCTCGCCCGCGACTTCATGCCCAAGATCAATGACCATGCGCTGTAAACGCTGCCGCGCGAGGCTTTCATCATCAACGATGAGTATATCCAGCATATATTTCTACACCTTTTATTTTTATGGTTATTACATCATTCTTTCTTCGCTAACTTATTTATAACAAAGAGTTCATCGGCAAACATAAGCTGACCCGATAAAACGGCGCGCTAGTGTTTTCATCCACAATTTCTGCTTCTACTGTTGCCTTATTCTTATAATGCGCCTGCAAACGATGGGCAATATTACCTAGCGCCATTTGATTGTTTTTTTTGTCCGCTGTTTTACCCAACTCATTATCCATTTCATCATTTCCAGATAATAGATGGTCTGTTTTATTATCCTCTAGAATAGGCATAGGGTTTTGCACGACAATAGATAATTGCTGCTCCTCGCTCGTCACTAATATAGTGACAACTCCACCCTCCGGCAAACGCTGAATACCATGATATATCGCGTTTTCAATCAGAGGCTGCAAGATAAATGAAGGAACCTGTATGTCATCAATATGTTCAAGGAGTTGCCACTCAATAGTGAGTCTTTCGCCTAGACGCACCTGCTCTATATCCGCATAACGACGACAAAGGTCTAATTCTTTCTCTAGTGGGATTAAGCTCGCTTGCTGCAGACTCATCCGAAAAACTTCGCTTAAATCTTCAACTACTTTTTCTGCAAGTGCCGGATCTACAGGAATTAAGCTGGCAACAGCATTCATCGAATTGAAGAGAAAGTGTGGTCGAATACGCGCATGTAGCGCCTGAATACGTGACTGCAATTCGGCTTGCTGCTGCAACCTTAGCTGTTGCTGCAGATATAAATAGCGTAAAAGAATGCCGGAGAAAATAGCAGTTAAGACCATGTATTTAACTACGGCTTCCCATGCTATATAAGCATTAATAACCCATGAGGCGCTACAGATAACCACAAGGGCAATAGTCAACACCGACATATAGGCAATAGCGCCGCCTGACAATGGTGATAACCGTGACAGCGGCACCGACAGACTACATAACATTAGCGCCGATAATAAAACAATCCATTGCACCACCATTGATACATAACCCAGCTGGGTCCACGAAAAATCACTAATAGAAGAACTATCCATTAGCACCAGCGCTAAGGCAATCAACTCTCCTATTAACACCAACCCAAACACAGCAGATGGATTGCATAAGTAAGGCAATAAGCTTCGCTCTTGCACGACTGAAGAGTTCTCAGTGGCACGGCGTTTTTTGATGGCAGAGTAAAAAGCGGTAAAGAAGCTACGAAAGGTCATTAGATTCAGTTTATCTAGGTTTTATAGTGTCAAAGCATACATCAATTGATCGGTGCGGTATAATCCCGCGTTTATTAACTGTGCCGCTATTCACCTTTTATTTTTCCAGCACATCCCCAATAACCCATAAAATCGAGAGTCGTTATGAGCCAAGACAAAAACCCAGAAGAGTCGCCAATCAAACCTTGGGGTGGCCGCTTTACGGAACCTACCGATGCCTTTGTTGAACGCTTTACGGCATCTGTCGATTTTGACCAACGCATGTATCATCAAGACATTAATGGCTCTATTGCCCATGCCACTATGTTGGCAAAAGTAGGGGTATTAACCGATGACGAAAAACAACAGATCATTGATGGCTTAGAAGATATTCGCGCGGAAATAGCCGCCGGTAAATTTGAGTGGTCGGTGACACTGGAAGATGTGCATATGAATATTGAAGCCGCACTCACTGCGCGCATCGGTATTACCGGTAAAAAACTTCATACCGGGCGTTCGCGTAATGACCAAGTTGCTACCGATATTCGTTTATATCTACGCGACGAAATTGATGTGATCGCCAAAGAACTTACCCGATTACAAGAAGGCTTATTATTGGTCGCCGAGCGTGAAGCCGATACCATTATGCCGGGTTTTACTCACTTACAAACGGCTCAACCAGTGACTTTTGGTCATCATCTATTAGCATGGTTTGAAATGCTACAGCGGGATTACACTCGCCTAATGGATTGCCGCCAACGCGCCAACCAATCCCCTTTAGGTGCAGCGGCATTAGCCGGTACGACTTACCCAATTGACCGTGCATACACCGCTGAGCTTTTGGGATTCGACAAGCCTACAGCTAACTCATTAGATTCCGTGAGTGACCGCGATTTTGCCATCGAATTTTGTGCGTTTGCCAGCATTTTAATGACCCATTTATCCCGTGCCAGTGAAGAGCTAGTGCTATGGACATCGGCACAATTTAACTTTATCGAATTACCCGATCGCTTTTGTACTGGCTCATCCATCATGCCGCAAAAGAAAAACCCAGACGTACCCGAATTAGTGCGCGGAAAAAGCGGACGCGTTAACGGCCATTTGATTTGCATGTTAACGCTGATGAAATCACAACCATTGGCCTACAACAAAGATAATCAAGAAGATAAAGAGCCTTTATTTGATGCGCTAGATACCGTACGCGACTGCCTACGTGCCTTTGCCGATATGATCCCAGCGATCACCTCGAAAAAAGACAGCATGTACGAAGCCGCTAAACGTGGATTCTCCACCGCGACCGACCTCGCTGATTACTTAGTTCGCAAAGGCATCGCCTTTAGAGATTCACATGAAATCGTAGGTAAATCTGTGGCTTACGGAATTGAAGTAGGCAAAGACTTATCGGACATGAGCTTAGAAGAATTACAACAATTCTCTAGCGAAATCACCGCAGATGTATTCGATGTATTGACCCTAGAAGGTTCAGTTGCCGCTCGTGATCATATTGGTGGGACTGCACCGAACCAAGTACGTAAAGCCGCTGCTACAGCAAAAACGTTATTAGCGGAACGCTAGCAACAGCGCATTATAAGATAACGCTCGTCATTGCCGCTGAACCTATAGTGGCAATGACGAGCGTTAATACAAAGTTAATTCTTAAGCTATATTTCCTACCTTATTTCGCCACTTATTTTTTAACGACATTTTCTAAGTGCCACACTTTAGCCACAACCTTCCACGCCCCAGCTTCGTATTGAACAATCACGAGCAAGGGAGCTATTAGAAACCATCACATTAAACGTGAACCAAGTATCTGACGCCAGCGGTTTTGTCTCACCGGAATTAATGGGATACCACTTCAAACAACAGTTCCAACTAAGTCCATTACGTTATCGCTCACAATTCGTCGCGACGTAAACTAGGCACGCCAATAAGAAACCCTTAGTATTCGACAATACGTTGAAATGGTAGGGTAAACATGCTTTTCCATTAGCCTAAACGATACGTACGATAGCAATAAGAGCACAGAGAAATGAAACATAACAACATCCCTTTTCAAACCATTAACTGGAAAGATATTCCACGCACAGAACATACCGGCACGACAGGCATCGCTTATTGGCAAACGATGCAGTTCGATGGTTTACGGGTGAGATGCGTAGAATATTCGGAGAATTATTTAGCCGATCACTGGTGTGAAAAAGGCCATATTGTTTATTGCCTTAAAGGAGAAGTCATTAACGAACTAAAAGATGGCTCACAATCTGTATTAACTGTGGGCATGTCGTATATTGTTTCAGATGAGCTAAGCTCTCATCGCTCGATAACCAAGAACGGCTGCACGCTATTAATTATTGATGGTGATTTTTTACAACTTAATAAGTAAGAAGTGTTTTGACAATAGGCGTTGCACGAGCGCCTATTTGATGGCTGATTATTCTGGAGAAGCAAAGGCTTTTTTAAAGGTAAACGCTAAAGGCGTTGAGCCATTTTCACGTAATTGATCTAGCTTGTCTTTCGCTTCTTGTAGCGAAGGTTTATGTCCCGCAGAAACCCACCATTGCACCATATGGCTCTCGCTGACTTTTTCAAACCATTCTTTTTTTCTACTCATGATTTCTACATGAGCGGTAAAATAAACGTAGTGATGCAGAGACTCGTTATTATCCCACACCGACATATTAACAATGTAGTCTTCTCCGAAAAGCTCTTTTTCTAAGGTATCACCAACTTCCGTTGTATGCCGCCAAACGAAACCGTCACTCTCTTCCGCTAAAGCATTAATACGGTCCAAGTTAGCCACAAAATCAGCCAACTCTGGCGAATCAATTGGATGGGATAATTTAGCGATATTTAATTGTGCCAGCTGGTATTGCTTCATGCTATTTAGTCATCCATTACGTTATCTACATGATGGAAAGAGACATCCGCACTGGATTGCTCAGTACAGGTTCTAGACAATAATTCCCCTAAGGTTTCATCGGTTTTAGTACAGCGCCATACTTTATCGTCATGCACTAAATGAAAACCGCCCGACTTGGCCGCGACCCAAATTTGATGAGTGGCTTGTTGTCGAGAAATGATCACTTGTGTGTTGGTATCTTCGCAGTCAATGGTTAATACGCCCGATGCGTTTTCATAATCTAAAGCAACACCGTTGGGCTCGCTCCAGTTATCTAAAGTGTCTTCTATGACCTCATAAAGGGCTTCTGCAATTTCGATGTACTCTGCGTTGTTCATTTAAGCTTACTCTTTGTCTCACGGCTGCGTTATTGTAGAGTGATTCTACTATGTAAATTATGTTAAATGGGCTTATTTTACGTCTTTATGAAAAATCCATCGTTTGTATTTCGACAAGCGTTCACGCCTCACATATACTAGCGCGCATAGAAAAACCTAACCAAAAGCGACATTTTATGAAAACCTTCTCTATGCTCTTAGTCGTTAGCGCAGTGTTCGTACTGTTAACGCTTTCTGGCTGTGGGCAAACAGGCCCTCTTTATTTACCTGACGATACTGAAAAGTCAGAATAAGCTATAAACAATCACTGATTTTTACCCTACTTTTTTCTTACTGTTACGATTATCTTTATATGAATCATTTTTATTACCAACAGCAGCAGCTCATGTGCGAGCAGCTATCGCTCGATACTATCGCAAAGCAATATGGCACACCCGCGTATGTGTATAGCCGTGCAGCCTTCACACAACATTATTGCGAGTATCGCGATGCACTGGGTGATCATCCCGGTATGATTTGCTATGCCGTCAAAGCCAATTCGAACATTGCCGTATTAAATGTATTAGCGAAACTAGGCTCTGGGTTTGATATTGTATCGATTGGCGAGCTAGAGCGCGTTATACAAGCCGGTGGCGATCCTCAGCGTATTGTATTTTCTGGTGTAGCAAAGACAGAGGGCGAAATGCGCCGTGCGCTGGAGCTTGGGGTTTATTGCTTTAATATTGAGTCCATTCCTGAATTAAGCCGTTTACAAACAGTGGCCGAATCAATGGGCGTACAAGCACCGATATCTTTACGAGTGAATCCTGATGTAGATGCCGAAACGCATCCTTACATCTCTACTGGCTTAAAAGAAAATAAGTTTGGTGTGGATATTGATCATGCGGTTGAGATTTATCAACACGCAGCCACATTGCCCAACCTCACTATCAAGGGTGTAGATTGCCATATCGGTTCTCAACTCACTTCTGTTGCGCCTTTTTTAGATGCCCTTGACCGTGTACTAGCATTAATTGATCAGCTAGCAGAGCAAGGTATTATCATTGAACACTTAGATTTAGGTGGCGGTTTAGGGGTGGTATACAACGATGAGCAACCACCCAAAATTGGCGACTATATTGATGAAGTAAAGCGTCGTATTGCTGGCCGTAATCTGTCACTATCTTTTGAGCCGGGTCGCTCTATCGCGGCTAATGCGGGTGTATTACTGACCAAAGTCGAGTTCTTAAAACCAACAGAGCACAAGAACTTCGCCATTATTGATGCCGGCATGAATGACAACATTCGCCCCTCATTATATCGTGCATGGCAAAAAGTGTTACCCGTGACAGAAACTAAGGCTGACACCGCAACAGAGTTATGGGATCTTGTCGGCCCAGTGTGTGAAACCGGTGACTTTTTAGCAAAAGATCGCGAATTGGCATTGGATGAAGGCGATTATCTCGCGCTGATGTCTTCCGGTGCCTATGGTTTTACCATGAGTTCCAACTACAATAGCAGAGGTCGCGCGATAGAAATCATGGTGGATGGCGATAAATCACATATTATTCGCCAACGTGAAACGGTCGCTGACTTAGTAAAAGGCGAAGCTTTATTACCAGAATAACCGTCAATTAATGATTAGATAGTATTTACATATAGCACTCTTATGGCAGCACGTATGACAACACGTTTACGTTTTACAAAAATGCATGGCTTGGGTAATGATTTCGTTGTTTTTGATGGAATCAACCAAGACATCGACCTAACACCTGAGCGTATCCGCAAAATAGCGGATCGTCGTTTTGGCATTGGCTGTGATCAACTGTTAGTGGTTGAGGTGCCTCAGCACCCTGAAAATGACTTTCGTTACCGTATTTATAATTATGATGGTTCAGAAGTCGAGAACTGTGGCAACGGCGCACGCTGTTTTGCCAAATTTGTCAGAGATAAAAAACTCACGGGCAAAAATACCATTCGCGTAGAAACCTTGGGCGGCGTATTAACTTTGCACGCCTCTCGACAAGGTGATGTGACGGTAGATATGGGCGTGCCAGTACTGACTCCCGCAGAGATTCCTTTTAATGCCGACAGCCAAGCAGTGAATTACGATTTGGCACTCGCGGATCAAACGATTAGCATCAGTGCGATATCGATGGGCAACCCGCATGCGGTGACGCTTGTAGACAATGTAGATACCGCGCCTATTGAACAATGGGGTCCACTCATCGAAAACCATTCACGCTTTCCTAATCGAGTGAATGCTGGGTTTATGGCGGTAGAATCGAGAGAGTCGATTCGCCTGCGTGTTTACGAACGCGGTGTCGGCGAAACCCTAGCCTGCGGCACAGGGGCTTGTGCGGCTGTCGTTGCGGGACATTTACAGGGCTTACTTGACCCTGTAGTGACAGCACATTTACGCGGCGGTGATTTACGTATTGAATGGCAAGGTATCGGTCATCCAGTTATGATGACAGGGCCTGCGACAACTGTTTTCCAAGGACAAGTCAAAATATGAGTGTTCCTACATCATCCGTACCACCGGTATTAACCGATGAAGATGTCGCTAATTACTTGCGTCAAAATAATGATTTTTTTATTGATAAGCCTTCATTATTAGCTGATCTTACGCTCCCCCATGAACGCGGAAAAGCCATATCGTTAGTTGAACGACAGGTCAGTATTTTGCGTGAACGTAATATGGAAATGCGCCATCGACTCACCGCATTAATTGATAATGCGCGTATTAATGACGCACTATTTGAGAAAACCAAACGATTAATCTTAAGCTTAATCGAAGCACAAGATATTAATGATTTTATCGATGCGCTCATGCATAGTTTTAGCAGTGATTTTGAAATTCCGCATACTGTATTGGTATTATTTTCTGAACACATCAGCGAAGACCGCTTGTCCACTAAAAGCAACGTCTTACTCGCCCCGTTTTCTGAGTCCCAACAAGTATTGGGCACTATTATTTCCAACAACCAAACCGTCTGCGGGCAACTCGATACCGGCGAACAAGCGTTTGTTTTTAGAGATAAAGCGAATGATATTGGCTCAACAGCCATCACCCCCATCACCTCTGCACAACCATTAGGTGTGTTAGCGGTGGGGAATAGTGATCCAGATTACTATCGTTCCAGTATGAACACGTTGTTTTTAAGCTATATCGGTGACGTTGTCAGTCGTTTGCTGCCTCGATACTTGTGAAGCCGACCAATATTGTCGTTCTCACCTTCGATAGCTGTAATGAATTGGATTCTTCTGTGCGACGAGCATTTAACCGCATGAAAAGTGCCGGATAGAGTACTCAGATCACCAGCCCTTATGCTAAATGAGCGGTGCTGAAGTAGTGGTTCAACAACCCTAAATTATTACTAAATAGGGTGGCTGCCGTACTTGTTTTCGGGCTTTCTGGGTGGATCTCCCATCACATCCCTATCCACATGGCTAATCTCTCCACCGATTGCCAGAAACGCCTCTATCTCTTGATTTAAACGCTCTCTTTCAGCTATTTTTTCCATCATTGATGATTGGCTAACCAATAAGTCCGTCTCAATTTCGTCAACAACGGTGGTTTCTGAAAAATCACTTGATGCATCATCTGTCATGGTATTTACCTCTGTGTATCGTATTCGACATTTGCTCAATAGTTATAGTTGATATAACGGCTGCTAGCAGGGAAATTGAGGAGTTTTAATAGGCTATTTTGTTATTGAAAAAAGGGAAGGTTTGTCTATTGGTTATAAACGAGATTAGAAGAGCCCTAATGCGAAGATAAAGGAGTCAATAAATAGGAACATCAAAAAGCAAAAAGCCCGCTAGATATGAGCGGGCTTTTTATGTTCGCAACGGTAAAAAATATCAGCGTTAAACAGCATCGGAACCTGTTTCACCAGTACGAATACGAATGACTTCTTCAACGGCAGTAACAAAGATTTTACCATCACCGATTTTACCGGTTTGTGCTGCCTTAGTAATCGCATCAACCGATTGATCCACCATAGAGTCATCGATGACTAACTCGATTTTCACCTTGGGTAAAAAATCAACGATGTATTCAGCGCCACGATAAAGTTCAGTATGGCCTTTTTGACGACCAAAACCTTTAACTTCCGTTACTGTCATACCTTGAACACCCACTTCTGATAACGCAGCTCGCACGTCATCTAATTTAAAGGGTTTAACAATAGCAGTAATGAGTTTCATGATTTTTCCTTTCCTATGTAAGAACGAAATAAATAGAATAATAAGGGTTTACCCAGCAACGGGAGCGAGTATTGACAATGCGCGAAGCATAACAGTTATTCACTTTTATGCCTACAACATTGGCCTCGTCCCGCACTCTTCACCTCTTAACTTGGTAATATAGATTTATGTTTGGTACTACTATTTGGTACTGCAAAATTCAGGATATGCTTCCATACCGCATTCGGAGATATCAACACCACTGAATTCCTCTTCATCACTCACACGAAGACCGAATATGGCTTTTATCGCTCCCCATACCAACAGGCTCACACCAAACACCCAAACAAAAATGGTCAACGCACCAATTAACTGACCACTAAAGCTAGCACCGCCATCATCGGTTAAAGGATTGGTTATCGGCACCAACATAAGGCCAACAAAACCCACCACACCATGTACGGAGATAGCTCCCACCGGATCATCTATTTTTAATTTGTCCAAAGCAAGAATGCTAAATACCACCACAAGGCCACCTAAAGCACCAAATAATGTCGCCAGTAAAATAGTCGGCGTTGAAGGCTCTGCCGTTATGGCTACTAAGCCCGCGAGCGCACCGTTTAAGGCCATCGTTAAATCCGCTTTACCAAACAATAAACGAGCAACGATTAAGGCGCTGACTAAACCGCCTGCAGCGGCAGCATTAGTATTCATAAATACCACGGCAACCGCATTGGCATTATCCACCGACGAAGTGGCTAAAACTGAACCACCATTAAAGCCAAACCAGCCTAGCCATAAAATAAACGTCCCTAATGTGGCCATAGGCAAGTTAGCACCGGGGATAGCTACCGCCGTACCATCAGCGG
>AEVK01000051.1 GCA_000209515.2 gamma proteobacterium IMCC1989 | reverse complement strand
TAGTGTCGTTTTACCGTGATCGACGTGACCGATTGTTCCCACGTTGACGTGAGGCTTATTACGTTCAAACTTTTCTTTTGCCACAATGACAAACTCCTATGATTGCTTTTGCTTATTTGCAAAACTTGATTAAAAACTAAATGAAAACTTTACACTTACACCTACATTTACAAAGATTAAATCATGCCATTTTTAGCCATAATCTCTCTTGCTACGCTGTTAGGCGCTTCTACATATTGGTCGAATTCCATCGCAAATGTTGCTCTTCCTTGGGTCGCTGAACGCAGATCAGTGGCATAGCCAAACATTTCCGACAACGGCACTTGCGCACTCACCACTTTACCTAAAATAGCTTCTTCCATGCCAAGAATGATACCTCGGCGGCGATTAAGATCACCTACCACATCACCCATATTCTCTTCCGGCGTCACCACTTCTACCTTCATCACCGGCTCTAGTAGCTTTGCACCACCATCATCTGCCAGTTTTTTCGTCGCCATTGAGGCGGCTATTTTAAACGCCATTTCATTAGAGTCAACATCATGAAACGAACCATCGTACAAAGTGGCTTTTAAGCCCAATAAAGGGTAGCCCGCTAATACACCATTTTGCATTTGCTCGGCAATTCCCTTTTCTACCGCAGGAATAAACTCTTTAGGAACTGAGCCACCTACCACTTCATTTACAAATTCCAAACCTTCTGCGTTTGTGTCTTCCGCTGGCTCAAACCTCACTTTCACGTGGCCATACTGACCACGACCACCCGACTGACGAACAAACTTGCCCTCAATATCACAAAGATTGTTGATACGCTCACGGTAAGCGACTTGAGGCTTACCTATATTAGCCTCAACACTAAACTCACGACTCATGCGATCAACTAGAATATCAAGATGCAACTCGCCCATGCCCGAGATAATGGTTTGCCCTGTTTCTTCATCGGTCTTCACCTTAAAAGATGGATCTTCTTGCGCAAGCTTGCCTAAAGCAACACCCATTTTATCTTGATCGGCTTTAGTTCTCGGCTCTACCGCTACCGAAATAACCGGCTCAGGAAACTCCATTCGCTCAAGAATAATTTTTCCATTCTCTGCACATAAGGTATCACCCGTGGTCACATCTTTTAGACCAATAGCCGCGGCAATATCACCCGCTCGCACTTCTTTAATTTCTTCACGCGAATTCGCATGCATTTGCACCATTCGACCGACACGCTCACGCTTACCTTTCACTGAATTAAATACCGCATTACCGCTCTCTAGCGTGCCTGAATACACACGAAAGAATGTCAGTGTTCCCACAAAAGGATCGGTTGCAATTTTAAAGGCTAATGCGGAAAAAGGGGCATTATCATCCGCCTCTCTATGCTCAACCGTCTCACCATCTTCTAAAGTGCCGTCAATAGCTTTTACTTCTGTTGGTGAGGGCAGATACTCTACCACTGCATCCAACATGGCTTGCACACCTTTATTTTTAAAAGCCGAGCCACCAATTACCGGCACCACTTCGTTTGCTAAGGTACGCTTACGAATACCTGACTTAATCTCTTCTTCGCTTAGCTCTTCGCCTTCTAAATATTTATCCATCAATTCGTCGGATGATTCAGCTGCAGATTCAACTAAATATTCACGCATCTCATCACATTGCGCCTGCATATCCGCAGGAATATCGCCATACTCAAAGGTCATCCCTTGATCAGCTTCATTCCATAAAATAGCTTTCATCTTAATAAGATCGACGACGCCTTTAAACTCTTCTTCCGAGCCAATCGTCATTTGCAATGGAACCGGGTTGGCCTTTAGGCGCGTTTTCAATTGATCGACGACCATTGAAAAGTCAGCACCAGCACGATCCATCTTATTCACGAACACCATGCGAGGCACTTCGTACTTATTCGCTTGACGCCAAACGGTTTCAGTTTGTGGCTGCACACCAGAAGAGCCGCATAATACTACTACCGCTCCATCTAGCACACGCAGCGAACGCTCAACCTCAATGGTAAAATCCACGTGCCCAGGAGTATCAATAATATTGATTCGGTGTTGATCGTACTGCTGCTGCATACCCGACCAAAAGCAGGTAGTTGCCGCCGAGGTAATCGTAATGCCTCGCTCCTGCTCTTGCTCCATCCAATCCATCGTTGCAGCACCATCATGTACTTCGCCAATCTTATGCGACATGCCGGTATAGAATAAAACGCGTTCAGTCGTTGTGGTTTTACCTGCATCAACATGAGCGCAAATGCCAATATTACGATAGCGTGCAAGAGGTGTTTTACGTGCCACTTGGATTTCCCCAATAAAATAAGTATTAAAAAAAAGGCAGCTGATAATAGCTGCCTTTTTTAGATTTTCGCATTATATTCTTACTGACATGCCTTCAAAAAGCGAAGACAGACAACAAGAATAGTATTAGAAACGGTAGTGAGAGAACGCTTTGTTCGCTTCCGCCATGCGGTGAACATCTTCACGTTTCTTAACTGATCCGCCTTTACCTTGTGCTGCATCTAATAACTCACCCGCTAAGCGAGCAGCCATTGATTTTTCACTACGGTTACGCGAATATTCTACCAACCAACGCATAGCTAACGCTTCACGACGAGATGGGCGAACTTCAACTGGCACCTGATACGTTGCACCACCTACACGACGAGATTTAACCTCGACAAGTGGAGCAATTTTCTCTAGGGCTTCGTTAAATGTTTCTAACGCGTCTTTATCTGATTTTTGAGCAACTAAATCTAGTGCACCGTATACGATACGCTCAGCAACAGCTTTTTTACCACTGATCATTAGTATGTTCATAAACTTCGCTAGCGTGATGTTACCAAATTTAGGATCTGGTAGTATCTCGCGTTTCGCGACGACTCTTCTTCTTGGCATGTTGTTACGCCTCTGTTTGGCCTCGGCCTCTGTTTCAGGTTAATTCTAAGACATATCGATTAGCGCCATGCACTAATCCACCACGCTTAGCCTTACTCTTCGTTCAATCTTTTCTAAAAAACGGGTACTTGTCTTTGGCAAGACATCTTATTAAAAAATGTCTTACTTAGGACGCCTTTATTTAGGGCGCTTAGTACCGTACTTAGAACGACCTTGTTTACGGTCAGCAACACCAGAGGTGTCTAAACTACCGCGAACAGTGTGATAACGAACACCCGGCAAATCTTTTACACGACCGCCACGAATCAATACCACGCTATGCTCTTGAAGGTTATGCCCTTCACCACCAATGTACGAAGTCACTTCAAAGCCATTTGTTAGGCGAACACGACATACTTTACGTAGTGCCGAGTTTGGTTTCTTCGGTGTAGTAGTGTAAACGCGCGTACAAACGCCACGTTTCTGAGGGTTACCCTGTAAAGCAGGTACGTCACTCTTTTGTACTTTACGCTTTCTAGGCTTACGAACCAATTGGTTGATCGTTGCCATGAAATATAACTCCAACTATGTTGATGCCATCTATTTAAGTGCAATCATTTGATTGCGATTAAATATTGGCTAATTTATAAAAAGCTCCAATACGGAACACCCCCACAAATAGGGGTTGCGCATTGTACGGAGTAACGAAAGATAGGTCAATAGAATCCAAAGACAAATCGACCAAACTCTAAGCCGGAAGCACCCCCCCTCAATAAAGGGGACTCTAGAAAGTGATTCTATAGAATGTGGTATTAGACATTATAAAACCAATCAATATTTACGGCCAAATACGCACACCATTCGCATTGTAATAATTGAGACGCTGCCAAACAAAATTGTTCAGTGCTACAAAGTCATTGGCGATTAATACGCTAACACCATTAACGCTGCTTATCGGCGGCACATAGCTATTACTTGCCACCTGTCCATACATGGCTTGATAGGTGATTAGTCCCGCCAAAAAATACAAATTCGGCTCACCGTGAGGCGCTTCATCTTCATAAAGATCAGAAAAGGAAAAGTCTGACGCTGCCAATGATGTGTTTTGCAGTATATCGGCAATAATTGGGCCGACAGGGATCATACGGAGGTCTACATTTGGGCGCGCAGCAACTAATGCATTTTGATAATTAACAAACCACTGATGATAGGAACCTTGAGTAACCTCATGATAATTTACCCACTGAGTCGGATTTAGTGGGTAGGTCGATGCCTCTTGCCAATGCTCGTAAATGTACACAATAGCCTCTGATTGTTGGCCGCCAGACTCACTTTCGTCAGAGACATAATCTATCACGCGCTGCGCATACTCTATATCAATTGGTGCAACGGCGGCACTTGCACCTTGTATAAAGTTGGGCGGCATGATGATGATATTATCAATATTGATGTTTCGAAAGTGTGTGTTTTCAGACGGATAAACATCAGCACTATTGGTAGAGCCTAGCTGAGGGGTAGGCCCCATATTGAGATCATCGTAATAACCTTGAGTGTGGTAATCCAACTGTCCAAATTGGCCATTCCACGCGTAGGTCGTACCACCTGCATTCGCAAGCTCACCTATCCAATACCCCGTCACGGCATTGGTAGCAGAGTTATGCTCCCATAAAGAATGATTAAAAGTGTACTGACGTACACTATTCATAGGCGTTGGTGCACCTACTTCGCTAACGACCACATTAATACTGGCTATCGCCGTATTGCCCGCTGCATCACTAACAGAATAATTTACACTATAATTTCCTGCTACAGCAATATTAACATTACTATTTGAGAGCACCTCAAGCATGCCGTCAACATTATCCTGAGCAGTGGCCCTAGGTGGAGTGAAGGCACCGCCAACGGAGACATTGATCGTATCGCCATCCGTGTAACCCGTGATACTAATCGAGGGGGCCGTAATATCAAATATTGTCACCACCACATTCAAAATCGCGGTAGCGGTGTTTCCCGCGCTATCAATAGCTGAATACATCACGCTATAAGTTCCTGCTACCGTAGTATCAACATCGCTAGCCGAAGTAACATTGACGACACCATCAACATTATCTTCAGCTGTCGCTATTGGCTCAACAAACGTTTGACCAACAATCACATTGCTCGTGTCCCCGCTTGTATATCCTACAATTGTTATTATCGGAGCAATGGTGTCGACAGGAGGCACACCACCCCCAACGTCGATCCGAACAATTGCGAAGGCCATTAACCCGTAGTCACCGCCATCATTGCCATCTGTTAACGCATAGGTGAATTGCGCTATACCAGTAAAACCCATATCGGGTGTAAATGTCACCGTTCTCGCCACACTATCAATACTAGCGATACCTCCAGCCCAATCATCAACAATTAACACCGTTAGCGAATCACCATCAACATCTATGTCGTTTTCTAAAATAGACGCAAATGGCAAAACCAGAGTCTCTCCGGCATTAGTGGTGAATTGATCATCTGTACCAACAGGGGGGGTATTCGTTGTGACAGTGCTAACAATAATCGTTAGGGTCACCGAGGCTTCATTGCCTGCATTATCCACCGCGGAATATGTCACAGTGTATGTATCGGCAACGCCCATATCGAGATCACTAGACACCGTAACATCAACCTCACCATCAACTCCGTCAAAGCCTGTCGCACTAGGCAAGCTAAATGTAACGCCTACCTGAAGATTAATTGTCTCGCCTGCTTCATACCCCGAAATGGTAATGACTGGAGCCTCGTTATCGGCGGGCACTGGGTCTTCGTCATCAATATAATCGAGGCGGTCCAAATTCAACAGGTATTGAATCAAGTTCCGCTGCTCACGCTCATCGAGTCCCATTTCGGCATGACTGCCGATACTCATTACATCCTCTAATGTTGCTGCACTACCATCATGAAAATAAGGCGCTGTATCCCATAGCTCGATTAACGTGGGTGTACGAATTTCAGTTAATGGTGACCCTAAACGCTGTCCAGATGAAGGCTTTATTGTGCCCACATCGTGATTTTCACCATCACGGAAAGAGGGTTTCATATGACAATCAACACATCCGTGAGAGACAAACTGCCACCCACCACTATGCGCCTCCGCACTACAACGGCCACCCCAATAACAACTATTGGGCGAGCGCAAAACCGACTCTTTACCCAAGCTACTCACATAAGCAGCCAAAGCATCTAAATCACTCGATGCGCCTGACGTCGTATACGATATTGGTGAAACAAGCTCTGTAAATGTTTGCCCCGGTATTAACCCCTCCGCGCCATTCAAGTGCTCAAGCTGAGCTTCAAAATCTTGCACTTCATCAAAATTGGAGGACCAGTGTAAGTTGCCGAAACGTGTGCCGGACGCTCCTCTTAGTGACAAGGTGTTTCGCAGCCCTTCACCCATATGCGTCAAATCCCAAGTCATTCCATCATGCCCACCGTCATCATGACATGACGCACAACTCATATAGCCTTCCGGAGAAATATCGGGGGATCTGGCGTGATAAAACACTTGTAAACCACGTAATTCTTCGGCTGTTTTCACTTCGCTTTCAGAATCTACAGTCACTAGCGTGTGGACGTTAGGACTTTGACGGCCATCATACATAAAACCCGACGTATCAATCACCGACACGGTCCTATCGGTAAAATTTTTAACATACAAAGACCGCACCGTCGTACACATAGTTTGAGGAGCAAAACCACTGTTGACTCTCAGCCCTGTGTTCTGCGCTAAATTGTTAAATTCAACCACATTATTGCCTTGCAGGGCGTGAGCACGCGTGACGCCGTCAGGTAAAAAAGTAATACCCGATGGGTCTGCACTATTATCTAAGTCGATGGTATTACTACGAGACAGCGGGTCAGTATTCGTATCTTGGTGGTTGATTAAATCTAATACAGCAATCATTGGACGAATCGTATTATCGTCATCTAGCGCCTGCCCGTTAAGAAATAAACCTCTGTCAACATTGGCCTTGTTCGCTGTCACGTAAGCAATATTATCGTTGGGCCCGATAACTATACTACGAAGATAGTTGGGCACACCCGAGCCATGGTCAATATCATCCGGCACTCTCACTTTATTAATACGGATACTTGGCTGCTCTTCATCTCTAAACGACATATTGCCTGCTGTATTAATATCATACACCTCGGCATACTCCTTATCAGAAATGAAACGAGTGACCAATAACCGTGAACCATCACTGGTTAATGCCATTGCTTTTGGTTTTGAGCCAACCTTCAATAAAGAAACTATTTGCTTCGTCACTGTATTTATTTTGGCAATTTCACCGCTACCGTAAAGCGCAACATACAACATGTCACCATGAGCAACCGAGGCGACCGGGCGCGAGCCATATTTAAACGTTAAGCCCCAAGCCGTATATGGGGATGTCCCCCACCAACCTACTCGGTTAAAACGTAGCATGTCGGTGTCACTGTAAGTGACAGCAACATATTCACCCACGCGAGCAACTGATGATGGATTAGAATTAGTAAACACAAACGCATCATTTTCGACGTCGATAGTTTGTTCAAAAGTTTCTGGATCGGTATATGTGTAAAGCAGGCTGACACTATCATTATCGGGGTTTACCACCCATATAGAATCATATTCATCACCCGACTCACAGGCAATTTGCCCAGAATGATTAGGATAATAAGGCTCGTCAACGGAAGGAGCCGGCGCTACGGGAGGCTCTGGATCTACGGGGGGAGCAATCGTTCCATCACCGGTAGTAAAGACAAAGCTGTAAGGCAACATTGTGTTACCCATATAATCTTGAATACCAGAAACATCCACCTGATAAGTCGTGTCGGTATCAAAATTCGCTTCCGGCCATACAGCTAAAGTGCCTGTATGAGATAGTTGGTGTCTAAACGCTACCAGTTCATTGTTTGATAGATTCGTCACTGTGACCGCATGAGTGACTGTTTCAGCTCTTAAGGTTTCTGGAATATGTAAGTGAATGAAGGCATCGACAGGGTAATTAACTTGCCCTGCTAATGGACGATGACCAGAAATGTATGGCGGAGTAGTATCCGCTTCATCACTGGTGACGAAAAAGCACATTCCTTGCTCATTCACTCTTTCATCGACAATAATATCAGTCAATGTGAAGATTACCCGCTCACCTGTCTCCCAGTAAGCATTAACATCAAGCACTTCATCACCTGCACTCAACGCTTCTCGTGTTGAGCCCGCTACATTAGGTTCATAGTGATGAGTAATTAGCAGAGACTCTGGATATACTTCATCCGCGAAATCAGCGTCTGCCCACGCATCAAATGCCCCCACTTCCATATAGGTTGCGCCGTCACGCATTTGCTCTGAACCAGAGTAGCTCACAATTGCCGCAGCAGCACCATCATAACCACCAAACACTCCGACTTGACCTAAAGGTCGAAAATATTGGCTGGCGTCACAATGGTTTGCCCTATCCTCAAATTTATACACAATGCTAGAAAATTCTTCCGCACTCACATTTTGATCATCAAGATAAGCACGTTCACAACCAGGAATATCCACTTTAAAGTGATCTACAAAGGCATAATTATCTTGAAAATTTACATACATTGGGTCGCTACTAGAGTCACCATCACTCGGATCACTGTGATCTTGATTAAAGTAAAGCTCACAGGTAAGAACCGGGTTGCTTGGATCAGTAAAGTCCACCACATATAACGCAGGATGGGTGCGAACTGGAGTGACTTCGTCTCGTTGACGAGCGGCCCAGACCATTTTATTGGCCCCATAAGGTTCCAACCAATAACCCCCTATACCGATTTCATTACCACTGGGTTCTGTCAACGTAGGCTTAAAAGTACTAATGAGCTGCGGCACTTCTCCAGCCTTTACGCCAGCGACATTGTATATCGCTAACCCAGTAGACTGCTGATCAGAAGCCACTATCATAAGCTCACCCAAATAAGCGGTAAAACCTGTGACCCCTGTATTGCCAAGGTGGTCCCACTCTGTAATTAGCGGACCAACCCAAGGCGCGGAGTTATTGGGGTCAGTATCGAAAGTAACGGGGTTCGTAATATTATATAAACCTGAAGGATCAAAGCCATATTCCCAATAAGCACGGTTATTATATGGAGATGTCATCATTGAATAGCCCAGCGGCTCACCCGCAAAGCCAGACGAATAATAATTAGGCTGTAAATCATAACTGTCAGTAGGAACTAACTGCTGAAGGGACGTAGCACCATCGGCGTCATATCGAACATGAGAACCCCCTACCCCCCCAACTTCCGTGCCAAAGGTAAATAAGTAAGCATAAGCATCATCAAAATAATACGTCGTACCATGAGCACCTATAGGCTGAGTAAGCCCAAGAGATATTCGGCTAATCAGTGTAGGGTTGGTTAGGTCCGACAAGTCCCATGCAGTGTTATATGATTCTAAAACGACACCTCCACCGTCAGAGCTTCCTGGCGCCTCCGGCATATTCAATAAGATTGGACCAATAGGCGTAAGATTTGCGGTGCGACCATGCGTTACTCCTCGCTTGGCAACAAAATCACCCTGCGAACCATAATCAATATTAGGAGGATAAGAAGCTGCTATAGATAAATTGGAAATTAGCAATAATAAGAACAAAGAGTTGAGCGGGTAAGTCGACATATTTATACACCGGTTAAACATTGTAATTTTTGAGTCAGGTGTGCACACTAAATCAGAAACAAAAAAAATACCGTGCCCTAGATCACAAAAATCAGGAGAAAAAACAAACGGTTCAAAAAGACGACCAATTGGCGACAAAAAAGCAATTTGCTAATATCTGAACATATCTTAAAAAAGAAGGTCTAGAATATAGGCCATGAGATATAATGGTGCGCTTATAACAACAGAGACTTTATCGATGAAAAAATACATTACCCTAACAAATATACTGTGCGTATTTATCGCCGTTGTTTTTCTACAATCACTACCATTTAAATTTACCAACTCATTAGAAACACAACACATATTCACCACTCTCGCGGACTGGTCTGGATTCACATGGTTTGGCGTTTATGGCGGCTATATGATTGGTGCGGCTGAACTGGTAACGGCTGTTTTACTATTCACTAAACTACGTTCGATTGCAGCGGTAATGGCAATGGGTATTATGAGTGGCGCGATATTTTTTCACCTATTCACACCGCTAGGTATCGTTATGCCTCACTTCGATGCAAATACCGGCTTACAAATAGGTGATGACTCAGGCATTTTATTTGGCATGGCATGTCTTACTTGGATATCAGCTCTTGCAGTAGCCTTGATTGAACTAAAGAATCCAAAGAGCTGCTTAAGTCAGTTATTGGCAAAAAAGGAAATATAAGGACTATAGGAGCATAGCTAAAAGCTACCTTGCTAAACCGCCCTCAGAAGAACTCCAACAACAGAAAAACGAGAACTGAGAACTGAGAACTGAGAACTGA
>AEVK01000052.1 GCA_000209515.2 gamma proteobacterium IMCC1989 | reverse complement strand
CTTTTATTCCGGACAGTTATGGGAGCAAGCCCGTCATAACGAGATAATTCGGGTGCTACAATCAGTGATCATATCCCAACGTTAAGCTCTTATTCCCATATTCATGGCGTAGTTTCAACATTAGTTCATCAACGGGCTTTACTCGCCAAGCATCGTCTAACTGTATTTGCGCGCTGGCATCGGCGCGCTGGTAGTTGATGACGACTACACAACCCTCTTTGCTATTTTCGACTGTTTCAGGCGAAATGCCATTATTATCATTGATACGGTAAGCATCCAAAATAGACAGTAGTTTGCGCGTGCAATCATTTTCTAAATGTCGGCTCTGCCAATCTAGTTGGATTGAGCGTAACTTTTCCTGTCTTGCCTGCTCTAGTGGCGTGACTTTAGTGGCGCGCATTTTTAAACCACCACTGTAATCGTCGTTACTTACTTGGCCTTCGACAATTAGCAAAGCATCTTTCACTAGCTTATCGCGATATTCTTCATAGGTGTCTGCGAATACGGCAACTTCCATTCGAGCGGTTCTATCGTCTAAGGTGATAAAACCCATGGTGTCACCACGCTTGGTTTTCATGACGCGCATCGCTACCACTAAACCGGCAATTTTGATCGTTTTTCTGTCAGCGACAATGCGAGAAATACGGGATGACACCAAATGCTTTACTTCGTCTTCGTATTCATCGATGGGATGCCCCGTTAAATACAAACCAATCGTGTCGTTCTCACCGTTAAGCCGTTCTTTCATTGTCCAGCGGCGAGTGCGGTAAAAACTTTCGTAAGGGTCTTCGTTTTCGTCACCCTGCCCTAATAAGCTATCACCAAACAAATCAACCATGCCTGCATTTTGATTCGCTAATGCTTGATCAGCAGTTTTTACTGCTTCAGGTAAGGCCGCTAATAATATGGCGCGAGTCATATCTAAATCACGTTCAGGGTTGTCACCATCAGGGCCAATCGTATCAAAAGAACCGCTGCGCACTAGGGCGTCTAAAGCACGCTTATTCACTTTACGCGCATCCACCCGTGAGCAAAAATCAAACAAGTTTTTAAACGGGCCACTTTTACGTGCTTCAATAATGTTTTCTACCGGGCCTTCACCCAAGCCTTTAATCGCACCCAAGCCGTAAATAATATTGTTATCAATATCGACCGTGAACTGAAAATCACCTTGATTCACATCTGGTGGCAACAAATTGAGCTTCATCGAACGACATTCTTCGACGAAAATGACTACTTTTTCGGTTTTATCCATGTCCGACGACATGGTTGCCGCCATAAACTGCGCAGGATAATGAGTTTTTAACCATGCGGTTTGGTAAGACACGACTGCATAAGCGGCAGAGTGAGATTTGTTAAAGCCGTAGCCAGCAAACTTTTCCACCAAATCAAAAATCTTAATCGCCAGCGTGGGGTCAATCCCCTGATCTTTTGCGCCGCCCTCAAATACCGCACGCTGCTTGGCCATTTCTTCCGGTTTTTTCTTACCCATCGCACGACGCAACATATCCGCGCCACCTAGAGTGTAGCCAGCCAGCTCTTGGGCAATTTGCATGACCTGCTCTTGGTAAACAATAACACCATAAGTTGGCCCTAGAATCGGCTTGAGCTTATCATGTTGATACTTGGCATCAGGGTAAGCCACTTCGGCGCGACCATGCTTACGGTTAATAAAGTCATCTACCATACCCGACTGCAACGGCCCCGGACGAAAGAGCGCCACCAGTGCGGTGAGGTCTTCAATATCATCGGGCTGCAATCGTTTGATCAGATCTTTCATACCCCGGGATTCCAGCTGGAACACCGCCGTGGTTTCTGCCGTTTTTAGCATTCGGTAAGTAGCGGGATCGTCCAGAGGAATAAAGGCGATATCCAGCACTTGATGGCTATTAGCACCCGCCGCTTTTTTGCGGGTAGCGTTAATCATTTTCACTGCCCAATCAATAATAGTCAGTGTGCGCAAACCCAAGAAATCGAACTTCACTAAGCCTGCCGATTCCACATCATTTTTATCGTACTGAGTAACCAAACCTTTACCGGTTTCATCACAAAACAACGGCGAAAAGTCAGTCAGCTTAGTAGGCGCGATCACCACGCCTCCCGCATGCTTTCCTACGTTACGGGTAATGCCTTCGAGCTTAAGTGACATTTCCCAAATTTCTTGAGCTTCTTCGTCACCATCTAAAAACTCGCGCAATGGCTCTTCTTGATCAAAGGCTTTTTGTAGCGTGATACCCACATCCATAGGAATCATTTTGGATAACTTATCGGCTAAGCCATAAGACTTGCCCTGCACTCGCGCCACATCGCGCACCACGGCTTTTGCCGCCATGGTACCAAAAGTAATAATCTGCGAAACCGCGTCTTTACCGTAGGTATCGGAAACGTATTTAATGACCTGATCTCGATTATCCATGCAGAAGTCGATATCGAAATCGGGCATGGACACCCGCTCAGGGTTTAGGAATCGTTCGAAAAGTAAATCATATTCCAGCGGGTCAAGATCGGTAATTTTCTGCGCATAAGCCACTAAAGAGCCCGCACCAGAACCCCGCCCTGGCCCTACAGGAATGTCTTGATCTTTCGCCCACTGAATAAAGTCCATTACGATTAAGAAATAACCGGGGAACCCCATTTGCATAATAATATCGAGTTCAAAACGTAAGCGATCCAAGTACGGCTGCTTTTTGTCTTTGTAGTCGTTATCTTCTTTATCTAAAATTGTTTCTAGGCGCTCAAATAGGCCTTCATAAGACACCTTTTGGAAGAAGACATTGGTTTCTACCATTGCCAAATATTCAGGCGTTTCTTTTTTCTCTTCCCACTTTTCTTCCATTGCCTGTTGGGCAAAACCTTCTAAAGTGGCATAAGGGTAATGAGCTTCAAAGAAAGGATCTTTTCTGAAATTATCTGGGATGGGAAAATCAGGCAGGTAGTAATTACCCAATTCGATATCGACAGTGCAGCGTTTAGCGATTTCAACGGTATTCGCTAATGCTTGAGGAATATCGCTAAACAGCTCAGCCATTTCTTCTGGTGTGCGTAGGTATTGCTGATCACTATAACGATGCTCACGGCGAGGATCATCTAATGTGCGGCCTTCGCCAATACACACACGAGACTCGTGAGCCTCGAAATCACTACCGACTAAAAAGCGTACATCGTTAGTCGCGACTACAGGTATTTGCTGCTCACTCGCTAAGGCCACTGCGGCATGTAAATAGTCTTCTTCGTTTTCTCGCCCTGTGCGCTGTAATTCAAGATAAAAACGATCAGGAAAGTCCGCTTTCCAGCCTTCGAGATAAGCCATTGCCTCATCTCTATGATCAGATAGCAACGCCACACCAATATCGCCTTGTCGGCCACCTGAAAGCGCTATCACTCCCTCACTACATTCACTTATCCATTCGCGCAAAATATAAGGGTCACCATGGTACTGCCCTTCTTGGAACGCTCTTGAAATCAATAGAATAATATTGCGATAACCTACATGGTTCATCGCATACAAAGATATCAATGTAGGCTTGTCTGAATTCTCTTTATCGCCACTAGTACGCATCCAAAAGTCGGCACCAATAATCGGTTTAACGCCCGCGTTTTGGGCAGCGGTATAAAACTTGATCAGGCCATAAAAATTACAGACATCGCTCACCGCTACCGCCGGCATCCCCATTTCGGCTACCTTTGCGACCAAAGGCTTGATACGCACCGTACCATCAACTAAAGAAAACTCGGTATGTAGGCGCAAATGAACAAAGGGATTCGTATTGGTAGTAGGATCAGACATAAAACAAAGGCATCAATTATTATGGACTAGAATAGACTCGGTATTGTAACCAAGATTGACATGAGACTCCCCTATTTATTACGTCTCATTTACAGGGGTATATTTACTTATAAATAAATTGATAGGCACGCGAGTTAGCCATTGCCTAAAATAGCACCTACTTGGGACTTTAGAACAGGCAGTACCTAATCTTCAAACTAAAGCTTCGAATTAAAGGTTGTTTTTTAATCATTGATTACTTCGCGGTATAGAATGGAGGCGATAAGCACCTCACTACAGGATGAACCCCATGAAGGAAGCCACTACAAACCCTTTACTTTTCGGTTTAAACATAAACCGCAAGACATTGTTTTAAAAGATATTTAAAACAATTTACATTTAATAACTATAAGAAAATTGCGCTATCAATCAAAAAGTGTCATTTATGTTCTAGACTAAAGAGAACTACGACCGTTTTGGAGTATGACTTTGGCTATAGACCCCGAAATTGCTGATGATATTATCAGCAGCTTTGATACGCATTACGATGAACTACAGCACGCGCTTAATCGACTAGGACAAACACCCGACGATGCCGACTTAATTAACGCTATTTTTCGCTCCATGCATACCGTCAAAGGCAATGCAGCGATGGCGATGATACAACCGCTGGTCGATTTCACCCATGCCTTAGAAGAAACCATTGAGGCCATGCGTAGAGGGAATTTTTTACCCACAGAAAAAATGTGTGATTTACTGCTTGTTAGCACTGATCATCTGCGTGATTTACATCACTTTTATCTATTCGATAAACCCTTCGATACAGTCGATGAAACCGCCTTTGCCGCTCGCTTTATAGACCTTTCAAATTCTACATCCAGCGAAGAAGCTAATACTAAAACAGACGTATTTCATCGAGAGCTATACCCGGATTTAGATAACGCCGATATGGCGACAGAAAATCATACCAACCTTACTGGTGCTAATTTAGCCGAACACCGCCATTACATTCAGTGCATTGGCGACAACAGTGATGAACAATATAAGGATCTTGATTACTTTCGCGAACTTGCATTACAAGTAGACAGACAAAATAACTTTTGGCACGGCCGCACCGACAAACAAGTATATCTTGCGATGAATCTATGTCATCTATCAACAGAGAAAAAGATAGATGCCGTACAACTCCTAGCGGCTATTTATTTACATGACATTGGCATGGCATTTTTGCCGTATGAACTCGTCAACAAAGAAGCCAAACTGGATACGGATGAATTTTCTAACCTCCAACAACACGTCACTTGGGGGCATCAATTTATTAGTCGAATGCCCATGTGGTCAGAAGCAGCCACTATCGTTGCTCAACACCATGAAAAGGAGAATGGTACGGGTTACCCTAATAAGTTAAGCTCGGACGAACTATGTGAAGGCGCAAAAATTGTCGCAATATTGGATGCCTTTTATGCCATGACCAATTTACGTAGTGACCGAACTCACCGACGTTCTGTGCTTCGTGCCATATCAGAAATCAACGCCTGCACCGGCACACAATTCAACGAATATTGGGTTGAACTATTTAATCAGCTAATTAAAAATGAAGTGAGAAGTGGTAATATCTAATAAAAACATTTTATCACTCAGTCTTAATCCACTGAGGATATGCCGCCGCTAGCGCATTAATTTTTTCCTGCGTTAGCGGTTTAACCATATATTCTTTAACACATTTATAAATACCCGCTTGCTCTTTATCCCGATCTTGATCTGATGACGTCAGCATGACGACCACGGGAGGCAGCGATACTTGATTATTTTTTTCGTATTCAGCAAGAAACTCAAGTCCATTCATTGATGGCATATTAATATCAAGAAGCACTAGATCCGGCGGTGAATCTGCTTGCTGGAGAAGTGCTAAGGCTTCATTACCATCATAAGCGGATAACAGTTTTACGCCCTCATCCCAATCTTCTATCTCCGCCTGCGAGAGAAATTGATCACCAGCACTATCGTCAACAACTAAAATGGTATTGATTGTCTTCATATCGCTCTCAAAAATTCATTTATGGGTATATGATGTAAACAACACATACGTAATTACACACCGCTCACTATCTAACTATAGCAGTTAACAAAACAAAGCACTTCGATAAAACATTGGAATTCGGATACAAGCGGATGTTATTGCATTTCAATTGAGACTGACTCTTTTGGTGTTTATTAATTTATTCAATACCAAGCTTGTGAAAAAATATACGATTCCTCATGGTTGCATCCTTTAATACTTTATCCCATCCAATAACTTCTATATATAAATTCAGGTTTTCATGCCATTTAAAGTACCCCAATCGATCTGGCATAGGCTTGAAATCCTTCTCTTCTTCTAACCATGACTTCACTTTCTTCGCCAAATCACAGACAACAAAACCGTAAAATGGAGTGTTATCCGAAATCAATATCTCACGCCCTTCGGGTGTTTTGAAATCACCTGATCGTAGTCTTCTAACATATCTAATAATCTGCTGAACGGGATCTTCATTGGATGAAGGGTTTACAAAATCATCTCTTTGAGGTTTCTTAAATTCAAATATGGTAACTGGGTTACTTGCCTCGTTTTCTCCACGAAATACAACCCTCTTGTCATACGCAAGTAAATCAGGCCGGTCGGATACGCCTTTAAGCGCTTGATCTGACGAGACGTACTCGGTGAAGTTTAACCTCTCATCTATCAGCCACAGGTTGTGCTCGTTAAACTGGGTTTTATCTGAATCCCCCCTCCGTGGAAATATAATGTCATGAACAACCCCTTCTGACGAATAATTCCCGCCGTCGTCTAGTTCAAGGCTTTTTTCAAATAAATCTATTACGCTACGCCTCAAGGCCACGTAATGTGCAAGATCGTTTTTACTAGACCCAGATATTCTTCTCACAATATCAGCAGCTTTTTCTTTTAATTCATTTGGTTCAGGATTTTCCAGTAATTTTTTCACTTCATTTCTTACAAAATTTTCTTTCTCATACTTTATTGACTGAAGCTTGCTTTCAATTTGGCTATCATTTGCTTGGTAAGGCATGTCATTTAAATCAATACCCTCCATAACGCCAGTATGCCAAGGAGCCTTTTCCTTTATGTAATCGGCAACTCTTTTATATTTCTTTTCGACTCGTACTTCCACGTCGTGACTAACAGATTTTTTAGCATATTCCGCCGCTTTTTCTTCGATTTGGCCTTGTGCAATGCCATAAATTGCATCTACGTCTTTTTGAAACTCGAACCCGCCCCTCTCGAGAGACACATTTTCGTCCAAGTATTCACTGAAGACATATACTTTTATTATGAAGTTTTTTGATTTTTTTTCTTCGCCATTCAGGTCCTTGTCATAAAATTCTTCTACAAACTCTGGGATATATTTGTGAATAGAGGCGCTAGTTACCTCTCTTCTGTGAGCAACCAAGCTAACTTTGCTTACTTGCGTTCTTGGAGAGTAAAATTTAAATACGCGTGCTTTGAATAATTTTTCTCCTTCCGTAGAGTTAAATGTAAATTCGCCACTAGATGAACTAAGCTCCTGAATTTGCATCGCCCCCTGATCCTTAAAGTAGTCATTTAGTACGACCCTATCGGATTCATTTCTTTCCATTAACACTATTTGTGGCGGCGTCCTAGCATCGTCAAAGAAATAAGGTAATAGCCGCTCAACAAGTACTCGAGCAAGTGTAAGAAGTTTTTTATCTGGGAAGTTTTTTCTAAGTTCTACTAACCTAACAATAGACCCGGTTGTCTTTTCTTCGCTCTCCTGAACCTCCTCTCCAATAATAATTTCATTATCGGTGCCCATCTTAAAACGGCGCTTGAAGTAGTTTTTTCTTTTGAGGAAATTGCTTTCAACAGTAATTTTCTCAAAGTATTTCAAGCAGGTAAATCGCCCAAAACCTTTACCTCCCTCTGAAATTTTATGGGCTGAGTAAAGCGTATCAAACGAATCTCGATTTTCATCGGTAAATCCAATACCATTATCTAAAACAGTGAATCCGGAAACTCCTGATACGGAATCTTCCAAGTCAACTTGACCTTCTCGATCAACAACGATTTGAATTAACCCGTCTTGGCGCTCTATTACTTCGATAGCCTGTATAGCATTCACAATAACTTCCACTAAAGGAGTATACGCATTAGTTCCGGAACGAATATTTTCTACAGCTCGTCTGATATTAACATTACTCATAATCAATCCTAATTATGCATTTTTTAGTAGTATGATGCTCACGCCGACCTAACATCACATTAACCCCCAATCTAACACAAAAAATTACATCAATTCAACGCGTTAAAGCACGTCGCCCGAACACATATCCCCACAAGAAGAATAGGGTGACAAGCCGCTTATTTTAATCTGCTCTAAAGAGCGGTAAACCAATAAAAAAGAGTTAAAACCCCGACCCCGGCAGCTCTAAAAACGCTACTTCTTCAGCCGTAGACTCCCTCTCTAATATTGCATTTCGATGAGGGTATCGACTAAATTTTTCGATGATGCCTCTGTGTTTTATTTCAAAGTCTAGCGTGGATTGATCGCCGTTATTTTTATAGTGTTCTACGGCAAGCTTATGAATAGCTAGCGATTCGCTGTGCATGAAAGGCATATACAAAAAGTTTCTTTCTGCGGTGTTGAGTTCTTTATCTTTACCTAGGAATATGGCTTCTTGTGATAAAGCTAAGGCGAGTGGATCTGAAGAAAACGCTTTTGGGGTATCTCTGAATATGTTTCGCGAGAACTGATCTAATACAATAATTTCTGCCAAGCGCCCTTTGGCTGTTTGTCGCCATTCAAATAATTCGCATTGATTAGCTTGCTGATGTATATCGCCAAACTGTTGCTCGATAGCACGATCAAAGTGAGGATTTTTCACCCACCATTTGGATGGTTCTATTTCGTTGAACCAAAAAGATAATACGGTTTGATAATTCATTCCTTTTTCCCTTCTCTCTTTATACTTTTTGTTCTCTCTTTATTCTGTTTTTTATTTATAGCTCTTCTTATGAGTAGCTACTGGTTTCGCTCTACTATGCCCATCATTTTATAGGTGAGTAAGGCCGCGGCGAAGTCGTAGGCGTGAAAGCCGTTAATGGGGGCGAATTCCATTATGTCGAAGCCGACAATATTACGTTGTTTGGCAACGCTTTCGAATAGATTGAGGGTTTGATACCAACCTAGGCCACCAGGTACCGGCGTGCCGGTAGAGGGGAATACGGAGGGATCCATGCCGTCTATATCTAGGGTGAAGAAGACGTTTTTAGGGAAGTCGTCCGGTAAGGTGATGGACTGTATATTGTTAGGGACGATGTCGTCGCCGTCGATGTGATGTACGCCGAATTCTTTTCGGGTTTCCATTTCTTCTTCGCAGTAGGCGCGAATGCCTAGCTGATATAGTGGCACGCCCTGCTCTACTATGCGTTTCATCACCGAGGCGTGACTGTAGATATTATCTTCGTAGGCATGGCGAAGGTCTGCGTGTGCATCGATTTGTACAACGCCAATATCTTTCATACCGGAATCTAAAAAGCCTTTAATCACACCCCATGTCACCGAGTGTTCGCCACCCAGTACGACGGGCATTTTTTTGTGCGCTAATGTGGCTTTGGTGGCATCGGCGATACGTTCGATCACGTCTTTTGGCTCACCAAAACAGTCCACTACGGGTGCGGTATAAATACCTAAGTCTGCGGGTTTGCTTTTGCCATCCCACACTTCGAGTTGTTCTGATGCGGTTAGAATGGCCGATGGCCCAAAACACGTACCGCCACCATACGATACGCTATCTTCGTAGGGTACGGGGATCACATGAAAAAACGCGTCTTCCGGCGCACCTTGTTCTATTTCTGATTGTAAAAAATGGGGGTATGGCAGTGGTTGGTGTGATGTTGTCATATATATCGTTTTCGTTTTTCAATAAGTGATGGGTAGCGTTAAAGCCATTTTTAATCGCTTGGGGCAATGCTTTTTAGCTCTCTTTCAAATAAGAACTGTTCGCATTAAGATGATCTCAGTGTAATAGATAATGCAGCGCTTGGCTATTTATCCGTGAGTATCACGTCGATAGGAAATGGCCCCATAGCAAATACCAGTTTGGTGAGTTGTAATTCCCCCCGTGGATAAAACATTTGATCTTGGGTGCTCAGGTAGTCGTACTCTTCGCGCACTTTATTCAGGCTTTTTTGAATTTGCTGGGTACTGTTTTCTGTCATCAGGCGGCTACTGGTCGAGAATACGTAATCGGGGTGATCTTCGTTATCTAGACAGTGGGCAATATAAGATTGGTTGATGGTTTTAATGCGTTTTGATAATGCGCCATTGATTCGCCAGCGAATAGGTAACGAGACGATAAAGCGGTATTTGTCGTCCCCCAATAGACGAATCAGTTCAAGGTTTTCGAGTTTTCTTAGCTGCAAGTACATCTCGGTTCGGCTGAAGCCCAGTGATTCTTGTGCGCTGGCGAGATCTATTTTTGACACCAAAAGAATAAAGAACAAGAATAAATGCTTGTCTGCCGCCAATGCCACTTCGACTTCTTCTGATAGGTGTTCTGGCGTATCTTTAAAGCGCTGCTGCATATTCACTAGCTCGTCGATGCTCAAGCCGATAATGCGACAGATCTCTAATAGGCGACTCATTTTGCAGTCTTTCTCTTTAAACAAACGCTTAATGGATAGCTCGCTCATATTCATGGCTTGCGCCAGCTTGCTATAGGTATAACCCCGTGCTTTTATCGCTCGCTTTAAGAGTAAAAACAGGTTTTCTCGCTGCTGATCACCTTCGTCTACTGGAGCTTCTTGTTGGTCGATCAAGTTAACTTTCTTTGACAATGTCATCGTCGGATACCTTTTATGACAACAGGGTACCAAAAATCGATACCTTTATTAAATTAAAAACACTTAGGGATCAAATATAGCACAATAAACACGTCGAACAACTGACATTACTGCTTTTACAAGCTACATTCATTCGCCTAAAGGCACCTATTACGAGGTTTATATGCTTCCCACTCATTCACGTTTATCTACTCTTGCATCCCCACAAACATCACCGCTAACTTCATCATTACGCCAGTTACTATTGATCGGCACCAGTATCCTTTCTTTAAGTAGTACGCAGGTATCTGCTGCACCAGAAATCAGCTGGAGCACTGCAGGCTTCGACGAGCCAGAATCGGTGTTGCCTCACCCTACACAAGACTTGCTTTATGTATCCAATATTAATGGCAAGCCCACTGAGTTAAATGGCAAAGGCTATATCAGCTTACTTAGTGACGACGGCAGTGTGATACGTCACGCATGGGTAATGGGAATGAACGCGCCTAAAGGAATGGCCATTCATAACAACACGCTATACGTTGCCGACATGCAAGAATTGCATATTATTGATGCAGAGAAAGGCGAATTAGTACGTACGATTAAATCGGACAGCAGCGTCATGCTCAATGATGTCGCAATAGATGATAACGGTACGGTTTACGTGAGTGACATGCTAGGCGGTGGCATTTATCGTTACGCCAACGATCAGCTCACACAATGGATATCAAAAGAAGCACTGCCCCACCCTAATGGTTTGTTTGTTGAAAAAGGTAACTTGATTGTTGCGACATGGGGAGAAGGATTACAAGACGATTTTTCAACCCAAGTATTAGGAGGCTTATCGGCTATCAACCTACAAACAAGCGCTATTACACCTTATAGAAATGCACAAACACTCGGCAACCTTGATGGCATCGCGATAGTGAACAACGCAATTATTGTCAACGACTGGATAAACGGTAATGTGTTTGAATATAAAAATAAGGAAGTAAAAAAATTATTTAACGCGGGAAAATATGCATCGGATATTTCATCAAAAGGCAATACACTTTATGTGCCGATGATGTTTTCTAAAAAAATTGATGCTTATATAATGGGGGAATAAAAAACGAATGATTTTTCTGGCACCATAAGATGACATTATGATGCCAGCTTTTTCAACAACGCTTTTTAACCGAAAAGTAAATGTATTGTGATGCTCATTATTAAGACTCATGGTTAAAGGTGGACTTTATGATAGACATACGCTTACGACAATCGATTTTTAAAATCATCATAATCAAATTGCTTTACCACTTCTAACTTATCACTTTTTGAATTCCATATCGCAATAGCGGGCAATCGTATACCATTAAAGGTATTGGTTTTTACCATGGTGTAATGCGCCATATCATCGAACATGAGACGATCACCAACTTGTAATGGCTCTTCAAAACTATAATCACTGATCACGTCTCCCGCTAAGCAGGTCATACCGCCTAAACGGTAATTATATGGAAGCTGATTCGCCTCCCCTGATTTAATGCCGCCACTTAAAAACACATCGGGTCGATATGGCATTTCTAATGTGTCGGGCATGTGGCAAGTAGCGGAAGTATCTAGAATGGCTTGCGAACGATCGGTATGCATTACATCAAGTACTTCGCTCACCAATACCCCAGAGCGGATAGCGATGGCTTCGCCGGGTTCCAAATAGACTTGTACATTGTATTTTTTTGCAAAGCTTTTAATTAACTTAATTAAGCCTTCAACATCATAATCAGGATGGGAGATGTGATGACCACCACCGAAGTTGATCCATTGCATAGCGGACAAGTAATCAGAAAATTTTTCCTCAACAGCCGCTAAGGTACGGCGTAACGGTTCTAGTCCTTGTTCGCAAAGCGTATGAAAATGTAAGCCGCTAATCCCTTCTAATCTTTTACTTGCAAATTCACTAATAGGAATGCCTAATCGCGAACCCGCGGCACAAGGGTCATAAATTTCAGTGGTGCCTTCAGAGTGCTGAGGATTAATACGCAAACCAAACTGTATATTTTGTTGATGGGCCATCCCTTGTGCTTTATATTTTTCCCACTGAGAAAAACTATTGAACATGATATGATTGGCTATCGGTAACACATGATCAAATTCTTGCTGGCTAAAGGCGGCCGAAAACACGTGTACTTCACCCTGCTCGCCCTTTTTTGTATATTCTTCATAACCTAATCGCGCTTCGTGATATCCACTGGCACAAATACCCGACAAATATTGATTCACTAAGGGCGCTAAATGCCAGCAAGAGAACGCTTTAAGTGCTGCTAATACTTTGGCGCCGCTTTTCTCTTGAACGTAATTGAGTACGCTTAAGTTTCGTTCGATCGCGACTTCATCAATCACAAAACACGGTGATGGCACGCGCGCTGGATCAAACTTAATGAATGTAGATGATTGCATAGTTTTATTCTTCGCTTAAATCAAAACTATTTAATGCAAAGCTGTCTAGCTCGATAGTTTTCCACGGTAGGCCATATTGGTTCATATCTTCCATAAACGGATCTGGATCAAGTTGCTCCATATTCCACACGCCTGCCTTCATCCACTTACCTTCTAGCATCATTTTTGCACCAATCATTGTCGGCACACCGGTGGTGTAGGAAATGGCTTGCGAACTGACTTCGGCATAACAGGCTTCGTGATCACAAATATTGTAGGTATAAACGATTTTTTCTTTGCCGTCTTTAACGCCTTTAATCACGCAACCAATACAGGTTTTACCCTTGGTGCGCGGGCCAAGGCTGGCAGGATCGGGCAATAACGCGCGCAAAAACTGAATCGGTACAATATCTGTGCCGTTGAAACTCACGGGTTCGATGCCTGTCATACCTACATTACCTAACACCTCTAAGTGCTTGAGATAATTATCGGAAAAGCTCATCCAAAACTGCGCACGTGTTAACGATGGAAAATGTTTACTCAAGGACTCTAATTCTTCGTGATACATGCGATAGATATCATAATCGCCTACATTATCTGGGCAGCTAAAACGTGCTTTTTTCGACATCGCTGGCGTAGTGATGAACTCGCCATTCTCCCAATGGCGGCATTCAGCCGTGACTTCACGTATATTAATTTCCGGATTAAAATTAGTGGCAAATGGATAGCCGTGATCACCACCATTAACATCAATAATGTCTAACTCGTGAATTTCATCAAAGTGATGTTTCACCATATGTGCGGTAAACATATTGGTTGCGCCGGGATCAAAACCTGAACCGAGCAAGGCCATTAAGCCCGCTTTTTCAAATTTTTCTTGGTACGCCCACTGCCATTTATATTCAAATTTCGCTTCGTCTAGTGGCTCATAGTTTGCGGTATCCATATAATGTACACCGGCTTCTAAACAAGCATCCATTATCGTAAGGTCTTGATAAGGCAAGGCCACGTTGATTACCATAAACGGTTTTTCTTTATTAAAAAGCGCCACTAATTCTGGTACGTTATCGGCGTCTACTTTTGCAGTAGGAAAAACGCGGCCGGTTTTTTCTTTGACTTGAGCGGCAATGGCATCGCATTTTGATTGGGTGCGACTGGCCAAGACAACATCGGTAAATACGTCAGCTACTTGCGCACATTTATGTGCCACAACGCCACCTACACCGCCTGCCCCAATAATAATAATTTTTGACATTTTTTATTCCTCGGCCTGCTATTCTTCGTAATAGGTATAACCTTGCAAGCTTGCTGCAAAGTCATTTAATATTTTTCGTCTTTCTGCCACGGTAATCTTGCCAGACTTAACCGCTTTTTCTGCCACGTCACGAAAGCGTCGCTTCATTACATCGGGCTTATATTCTACATAGCTCAATACATCGGAGATGCTATCCCCTTCTAATTCAGTCACTACATCGAAGCTGTTATCTGGATTAATTCTAATACTTGCTACGTTGGTATCGCCAAATAAATTATGTAAATCACCTAATGTTTCTTGATAAGCGCCAACTAAAAAAACACCTAAATAATAATCTTCATTCGGCACTAAAGAATGTAGAGGTAAAGTATTTCGTACGCCGTCATCACCAATAAAGTGATCTATTTTTCCATCGCAATCACATGTTAGATCAGCAATTATTGCTTCCCTTGTTGGCGCTTCGTTTAAGCGATGTATCGGCATAATGGGGAATATTTGATCTATCGCCCATGCATCGGGCAAGGATTGAAATACACTAAAATTACCGTAATAAATATCGGCTAACTCTTCACCTAAACGCTCAAGTTCAGCGGGAATGCGATCCAGTGTTGGGAGTAATTTAACAATTTGATGCATGATGTGAAGAAAAATATTTTCGCCTAAGCCTCTATCCCGCAACGATATTTGCCCACGACGAAACAGCTCTCGAATTTCATCGCGATAATGAATGGCATCGTTATGGTTTTCTTGCAGGCGATGACCTTTATGAATCGTCTTTTCTTCAGTTAGTTCGGCATTGATCGTTGCATGAACAGCAGCTAATACATCAAATAAGTTATGCACCAATTCATGTTGACTAGCAGATAAATGTTCGGGTAAAGGTTGTGGATCGAAGTGACTGACATCTAAAATATTGAATAGCAACACAGAGGAATAGGCAACTGTTGCCCTTCCCGATTCAGTGATGATCACTGGGTGAGGAATGTTATGCGGCTCTAGCGCTTCTATTATCGATTCCACAATATCCACACAATATTCATTGAGTGAATAATTCATACTGTGGGTATTATTACTTTGGCTTCCATCGTAATCGACTGCTAGACCGCCGCCTAAATCTATATATTGAAGTGGTACGCCCTCTTGTACTAATTCAATATAATAACGACAAGCTTCCAACATACCGCTGCGAATATTTCTAATATTAGGTAACTGTGAGCCCAGATGAAAATGTAATAGCTGCAAGCAATCTAATAGTTTTGATTCGGTTAATTGTTCAATCAATCTCATTAGCTGCATAGTATTTAAACCAAAGATACTCCGGTCGCCGCTATCGTCGCTCCAATGCCCATCCACTTTTGATGCGAGCTTCAAGCGTACACCCAACAAGGGTTTTACTCCCAGCTCACGACTACGCTCGATAATAATAGGCAATTCACTAGGGGTTTCGATAACGAAAAAGCATTTCACGCCCAATTTAATCGCGTGCAAACCTAAATCAATAAATTCAGAATCTTTATAGCCATTACAAATAATGTAAGCATCGTTATCGGTAATGTGAGATAAGGCAATAATAAGTTCAGCTTTACTGCCCGCTTCTAAGCCATGATTATAATGTCCACCAAAATGACTGATCTCTTCAATAACGTGATGTTGCTGGTTCACTTTAATTGGAAACACACCACGATAGTGGCTTTTATAATCTAAGGTTTTTATAGCATCAGCAAAGGCGATATTTAAACAGGAAATGCGGTGGTCGAGTAGATTTTCTATGCGTAATTGCACTGGCATTTCTAAGCCACGCTCACGTAAACCTGAAATAACATCAACCAGAGAAACTTGGGAGGGAGGATTATCGTTGATTGCTGGAGCGATGATATTCACGTTTCCATCATCGGCTATCGTAAAGTATGGACTACCCCAGTTGTGGATACCATATAAGGTGGTCGCATCTTGAATGGACCACGGTGTGTGAACAATGCTTTTCAACGATAGGTTTCTCCTGAGCGAAAAGAAAAGGGGGCGGTATTAAAAGAAGTTATGACGCGGTAAAAGACAACATACGATTTAATGGGCGCATGGCTTGCTCGCCTAATTTACGATCCACGTGAATTTCGTCTTTGCCCTGCTCTAATGCGTGGACAATTCTTTCTAAGCTGTTCATTGCCATCCATGGGCAATTAGCACAGCTACGACAAGTCGCCCCGCTACCTGCCGTAGGTGCAATATAAAATTCTTTTTCAGGACTAAGCTGCTGCATTTTGTAAAAAATGCCTTGATCTGTCGCCACGATAAATTGCTGTTGGTCCATGGTTTGTGATGCTTTTATCAGCTGTGATGTTGAACCGACAACATCTGCAATTTCAACCACACTATGAGGCGATTCTGGATGCACCAACACTATTGCATCGGGATATACCGCTTTTAAGTCCAAGATGCCTTTCGCTTTAAACTCTTCGTGTACGATACAAGCCCCATCCCATAACAGCATATCTGCGCCGGTAGCTCGTTGTACATATTCACCCAAGTGTTTATCTGGTGCCCAGATAATTTTTTTGCCTTCGCTATCTAAATGCTCAATCACCTGCAAAGCAATACTGGATGTCACTACCCAGTCGGCACGGGCTTTGACTGCGGCTGATGTGTTGGCATAAACAACCACCTCCCTATCGGGATGTGCATCACAGAAAGCCGAAAACTCATCTATTGGGCAGCCCAGATCTAAGGAACAAGTCGCTTCTAACGTCGGCATTAACACACGCTTTTCAGGTGTAAGGATTTTGGCGGTCTCGCCCATAAACTTCACGCCAGCAACAATAAGTGTATCGGCTTGATGCTGTTGGCCAAAACGCGCCATTTCTAAGGAATCTGCGACACAACCACCAGTTTCTTCGGCTAATGCCTGAATAACCGGATCGGTATAATAATGCGCTACTATCGTTGCGTTATTTTCCACCAATAGCGTTTTGATACGCTGGGTATATTCAGCCGCATTAGCAATAGAATCTGCTGTAGGGATAACAACATTAGCCAAGTGTTGCTTCACTAGCTCACGGGTTTTATCCATTTGTGCTGGAACAGCGGCCGGACGATTAGGGGAAAGAGTAGAAGACATATTATTGAGATCAGCTATAAAAGGCCGAGCATTTTATCAATAATATTAAGGGGATGCGAGTAAGTTTAATGCCTGTAAGCATTTTAAGTCGCGTATATAAATAACGCATAAAAAAGCCCCTCAAAAATTTAATTGAGGGGCTTTTGAACATTGCACTAGGCTTATTAGTGTAAATTAAGTAGCCGGTACTGGAACAATACCAAGCTGTGGATTACAAAACTGCTCTAGCTCACCACAAAATATGTCACTCTGTATTGTAAACTCGATAAAAATGCCATCTCCAGAGAACACATTAAGGAATATTACCGCCTCACTCGTCCCGCTAATATTGATTGCGTTGACTGAAGAATAAAAGTAATTACTTTCTTCTCCAATAAACAGCTCATCGTTCTCGCTAGGAAAGTCGATTAGAGGTACTAATGTTGGATCTATCGTTAGCTCACCAGTGTTATTGTTGAACGTTAACCAAGCAGGCAATATAGCTTCTGTCAAAGACCAGTTCACAGCTAAACCACCAAGATTATATTCGTTAAGGTCGATAACGACTGGATCGTTAGAACCTACGTTAATATAGTCATTTCCAAAGCTGAGCTGTGGCGGTTCGATATTCGGGCTGATGTCGAAATTAACAATAACTTCATCAGTATTGCCCTCGTTATCGGTAGCCAATATGGTTGCAGCAAATATGCCCGACTCCGTAGCAATACCACCCACTTCTACTTGCGTACCATTAATAACTGACAACACAACACCTGCTGGCAATGCACCTGTAGAGACAGAGTAAGTCACTTGCGACTCTACTGACACTGGCGATATCACTATTGTGTCGATAGGACTTAGCAAGTAATCTGTAATGTTGGTCACATCACTTGCATCACCCGGTAAAGCCAACACATCTAATGGTTCGCTAGAACCTGTGCCAAAGGTAAGACTTAACTGTTCATTAGCTGCCGGTGTTACACACTGCTCTGCCGTGATAACCGAACTGCCACTATCAAAGTTAACCTCAGCCCATAGACAGGTTTCTACCCCACTAGGGATAGGTAACGGGCTTGTTGTGCCATTTACCGGAATGGTGGTATCTACCAAACTTGGACGCCAGCCAATACTAGCTGATGTACGACCATATACCGTAGCAGTACCATTGTCGGTGCCCAATACAGTGACCTCAACACGAGCAGCATTCATGCTCACATCACAGTTCCACCACGAGAAATGACTAACAGTGGCGCTTAATGCCAGCCCCGTTGGTGAATCGATAGAAGCAACGACAGTGCCGGTCCCTTCTTGATCCCAAATCCCCGTCTCTTCATCTAAAGACCATAAAGGAATGGTATCGCCAACTGCGATATTACTGCCGTCTTGATAAGTGAAGCTATAGATAGGGATTAACACATCGGCAGTCGCACCCTGCGCTAGGTTGATAGATTCACCATTGGCGGTAAATTCATACTCCACCGTACCAAAACTGACAATAGGTGTTTCTGTACCGTCACTTTCAAGAATACCGGTAAACTCACCGGGAAAAGCGGCCAATGTAGCTGGTTGAGACACATCAACTGGAGTGATGCTTAATTGAATATCGCCCACTACTGGGTTGCCATTCGCATCAACAAAGTCACTAGTAGTAAAACTAACAGCAGCGCCATCACTACCCTCTTCCGCGAAAGAACCTGCTCCACTAATGGTAATAACATCACCACGAGGGATTAATGTAATATCTAAATCGACATTACCGCCTTCAGCTGCAGATCTAAATGGAATTACCTGTACCGCGAAGCCTGCGGTATTGGTTCTGATCGAGTAATCAACATCGGCATCGATAGTTAACACAGCCGTTTCATTGACCGTACTGCTTAGGTCATCACGCTTAATGCCATTTACGTAAAATTCAAGCTCAACACCAGATACCAGAGAAGCATCTAAGGTTCTTACTCGTACATTCGCTTGTGAGGTTGGAATAACAGGCTCAACTATTATATCAACACTGTCTGTGGCTGCGTTACTAAGCGCATCCGTTACGGTGAGTTCAAAACTCAGGGTTTCAGCAACCGCGACACTAGGTGCAGTAAAACTAGCTGTTGCTGAATCACCGTCGGTTAATGCAACAGAGCTGCCAGCGGTTTGAAGCCATGCATAACTCGTAATATCATTATCTGGATCGGTACTTGCCGTACCATCTAAAATGACTACGGTTTCTTCATCAACCGCTTGGTCAATACCTGCGTCAGCCACTGGTGGCGCTGATACTACATCAGGAGATACCGTTACAATCACTTGATCTCTATCACGAGCACGTCGGTTATCTCTTACTTTTAAGACAAACGTCAGCTCTGTAGTTTCTGTGACTTCTGGCGCAGTGAAGCTTGCTGTAGCGCTTCGACGTCCCGATAGTCTCACGCGAGGCCCACTAAGCTGTCTCCAACGGTAACGGATAATCTGGCCATCGGCATCACTACTAGCGCTAGCGTCTAAAGAAACGAGCTCATCAACAAGAACATCCTGATCATTACCCGCATCAGCTACTGGTGCCTGATTCGGGCAATGATTGTGCCACCAAAAAAAACGCGACCAATAATAATGGCCTGCGTAACTGCCTTGATGAGTATGGCATTCATGATTGTGTCCGCCAAAAAAATTATTCCACCATGAATAACGGCCTGAATTGTTTGCATATGTGCTGGAAGCCATAAGCACGCTCAATAAAATTGAGCTAATAAGAAGTATTTTTTTATACATAGGTTATTCCTCATCAATCTGATGATTAAATGTACATCGTTATTAGTAGTTAATAATTACCTTAGAGATAAAGCGAAGAAACAAAGCAAGGTAACGAAAAAGATCAAATACAAAAGAATGTATAGAGCACAAGCTGCATTTTTATTATTTTTATTAATACAGCTAACACTCCATATCATTGCGAAGCGCACAGTAGTTGCATAAGTAAAACCAGTCAAACCAAAAGGGAATTTAAACGACAATTTTCTAGACTAAATCGTCATACTGTTAACTAGAACACAGTTCATCACTCAAACAAAGACTGCGTTGCACTATCTTGTATTGGCATATTTTCAGTTAATCAGTAAACTGAAGCTATACATACATCCGCTTACCAATTTGCCAGCAGAGAGATCCGGCTATGTCTACGTCTTCTATCATATTTATCGTTATCCTTATCGCCCTCGTCTTTTATATTGTCGGTATCTATAACAGCCTAGTGTCATTAAAAAACCGCTATGAAAATGGCTTTTCACAAATAGAAGTACAACTAAAACGCCGCTACGACCTTATTCCTAATCTAGTAGCAACCGCTAAAGGATATTTAAAACATGAAAAAGAAACACTTGAAGCAGTTATTGGGGCAAGAAACACCGCCGCTGCAGGCTTAAAAGCCGCTGCCGCTAACCCTAGCAGTGCATTAGCAATGAAGGAGCTAGCCGGTGCCGAAGGTGCCTTAACTAGCGCATTGGGCAATTTAAATGTTGTTATGGAAGCTTACCCTGATTTAAAAGCCAGTAGTAACATGATGCAACTGTCGGAAGAACTAACGAGTACTGAAAACAAAGTCTCTTTTGCTCGACAAGCCTTTAATGATGCGGTGACAGAATACAATATTTACCGTCAGAGCTTTCCCCCGATATTTTTCGCCGGTTTTTTTGGTCATCGCACTGATGCAGAATTATTAGAGTTTGCTGATAGTGTTGAGATTCAAGCAGCACCTAAAATTAACTTTTAAGCTTAACAGTTTATTACACAACATATGTATTGACCCATTATGTTAATTTAGCCATTTCGAGATTGGCTCGGTATTTAACCCGTTCATCAAGCCGCTGAATTGAGAATAAATAGAAAACATTTTTATGAATTTTTTCGAGCATCAACATAGTGCTAAAAAGAAAACAACGTTATTAGTTTTTTTATTAGTTATAGCCGTATGTTGTTTAATCGCGATTACCATATTAGCTATCACGATTTTCTTATACTTTTTTCAATCTCATACAACTAGTCTTCAAGCCTATCAAACATACACCACATCGTTAAGCTCGCACTTTTTTCATATAATCAGTTCTGATATTTTTTTGTGGGTTATTACAGGAGTAGTTAGCGTTGTCGGTATTGGCTCGCTATATAAGCTAACCAAGCTATCTCAAGGTGGAAAATATGTGGCCGAATCATTAGGTGGTCGATTACTTCACCCTAACAGCCAAGACCCTGCCGAAAAGAAAATATTGAATGTCGTCGAAGAAATGGCCATCGCCTCGGGCAACCCTGTACCATCCGTTTATTTATTAGCCGATAACAGTATTAATGCGTTTGCTGCTGGTTTATCAAGGCGTGATGCCGTCATCGGTGTAACGCAAGGCTGTATAGAATTACTCAACCGAGATGAATTGCAGGGCGTGATGGCGCATGAGTTCAGCCATATACATAATGGTGATATGCGCTTAAACATGAGACTCATCGCTTGTTTACATGGGATTTTAGTGATTGGATTAATTGGCAGCTTTATTATTCGTGGCTCATCAGGGTATGGTTATTCAAGGCGTCGTAATAAAAATCGTGGGCAACAAATGATCTTAGGGCTTGCGCTTGTTGTGATTGGCTATAGCGGTACTTTTTTTGGCAACATAATTAAAGCCGCTGTCAGTAGGCAGAGAGAATTTTTAGCAGATGCTTCAGCGGTGCAATTCACTCGCAATTCTTTAGGTATTAGCAATGCATTAAAAAAAATTGGCGCATCTAATTATGGCTCAACAATTCATCAAGCTAACGCCTCAGAATTTAGTCATCTTTTTTTCGGTGAGGGTATTAAGAATAAATTCAGCTCACTAATGGCAACACATCCACCACTCGATGATCGTATTCGACGTGTAGAGCCTCGATGGAATGGACAATACCCTTCAATAAATAGCACTTCAATAGATAGTACTTCAATAGACAGCACTCCGAAAACTCAATACAACCCCGATTCTAATAATACAGCTGACAACAATGTAGCGACTAATAATAGCGCGGTTAATTATGTTGCCACCCCAACACCGAACATATCTAACCCTAGATTGGCTCAAACGAAAGACTCAATAATCGACAAGGCCATTGATACGGCTGGCGAACCTAGCGATGTCACCTTACTTATTAGCAAAGAATTAATTAAAAAAATACCCCGTCGCATTATGACTGCCGCACATGAACCTTTTTCTGCAAGAGCATTAATCTATTGCTTATTGATAGATCAAGATACGAGAATACAGCAACAACAGCTTAAACGTTTACAAAAAGATGCTACGCCGGAAAGCTACGCAGAAGTTAGATTATTATTAGACGATATTCATAGGCTTGAAAAACACTACCGCTTATTACTTATCGACTTATCAGTACCTGCACTAAAATTGCTATCGGCGCCTCAATATAGAACTTTCAAAAAAAATTTGGCGCAGCTCATTAAAGCTGACAAAGCTGTCTCTTTATTTGAGTGGTGCTTATACCGAATAGTGACTCACACTGTAGAAGTCAAGTCACATAAAGAGAACAGATCATTAAGACAATGCCAGCAATCCATAGAAATACTATTAAGCGCTGTTGTTCACCATGGAGAAAACCCACAGCCGAATCAGGCTTTTGTATCAGGAAAAAAGATATTAGAATTAGACAACATAGCTCTTTTAGACGGGTATTCCTTCAAAGCCGTGGATAATGCGCTAAACGAATTGAGCCAATTAAAGCCATTGCGAAAACCTATATTGCTTAGAGCAATTATGGCTTGTATAAATTACGATGGAAAAGTGAATACACAAGAAGCTGAATTATTCAGAGCTATTGCCGACACATTGAACTGCCCTATTCCGCCGCTATATTCCAATACCTTGCTTGAGGGCTTTTCTTAAGAAAAGTTCTGAATATTCACCACTAATAACTCTAGTATGCGTTAAATTTTCTTAGAAGCAACCTCTCCCCATAACTTTTTAATTCTCGCATCTCGGCCACAGGAGGCACGATAGTACTTATACCGCAAAGAACTCTTTTTGTAATAATCTTGATGATAATCTTCTGCGGTGTAAAAAGTCTCCGCGGGTAAAATTTTAGTCACAATTGCTTCATCAAATGGTTTGTTTTTTTCAATATCGGCTAACGATTGGCGAAATATTTTTTCTTGCCCTGAGTTTTGATAAAACAAAGCGGTTTTATATGGAGACCCTTTATCACAAAACTGACCTTTATCATCGGTAGGGTCGATAGTGAGCCAAAAATAATCCACTAGTTTTTTTGCCGAAACGATGTCTGGATTGTAAGTGATTTTTACGACTTCGTAATGTCCGGTTTTCTTGCTAGCCACTTGGCGATAAGTTGGATTTTTAGTGGAGCCGTTAATATAACCCGATTCTGCAGAGAGTACACCGGGGTATTTTTCATAGTCTGACTCTACACACCAAAAGCATCCCCCCGCTACTATAATCGTTTGATTTTCCGCATACACTGTTGACGTGAAAAACATGATATAACAAACAAATAACAAACGTCTCATCGACCCACCACTCTATTTAATGCTTTAGCGTAAATTTATTACGCTTATGACTAAAACAAAGGCATCAAGTTCATTATTTTTACTATGCCATTACTTTTTTATCTTCGCATAGCAAAACGAGCCTGATGCAACCACTCGAAAAAACACTGAAAAATCACTAAAAAGCCACTAAAGAAAGACATTAAAAAAACTCACTAGAACAAACTCACATCCCCCAGCTCCAGCAAGGTAATTAATACTAACTTCTCACTGTCACTCATGTTCTCCGCTGCTATTTCGCCATCACAAACACTTTCAGCAAACAACTCTGAAACCACATAACATTTACCATTAACAAATAAGCCGGCAGCAGAAAAAGCTAAACGTGTACTAACAGGGATGAATATAGGTATCACACTAGATTTCTTGGTTATTTGGTTTACTTGAAAATGGAAATCTTGTTCAGAAAGTTCTTCCATACAATCGTCAGATAAAAAATAACGCGGCTCGGTAACTAACTCACCGAACGATTGCTGTGCTGCTTGCTGTAGCTTTTCTTGAGTCAGTTGCTGTAGCAATTGATTGACTTGTTTATATGCCGCATCCGTCATTTTTGCAGGGTGATGACCACCATCACTCACGGGATCTTGGTATCGCAGATTATCAGCACATTTTTCAATAATATTTTCTAGCAACTGGGTCACCAGCTCTTTTTCCGATGGCGCTCGAAAGCCTACCGAAAAAGTGATGCAGTCATCAGTGTTGGCCGTCCCCCAATGTGCCTTTCCTGCTGGCACATAGAGAATATCGCCTGCTATTAAGTCATGAGTTTCTTCTGTTAAAAACTCTTGTAACAACTTCACCTGATCATTATTTTGTAACTCACTTTGTTCGTCACATTGCTGCCCCAGTTTCCATTCGCGAGAACCTGAAACCTGTATCAAAAACACATCATAATAATCAAAATGGGGGCCTACGCCACCGCCTTTTGGCGCGTAGCTTGCCATAATATCCTCTAAGCGCCACTGAGGTAAAAAATCAAAGTAATGGAAAAGCTCTCTCACTTCTTCAAACCATTGATCAAGTCCTTGCACTAACAATGTCCAATTTTCATCTGGCAGGCTAGCAAATCTATTTTCATCAAACACGCCCTGCTCGCAACGCCACTCGTCCGTCTGACCATGACCGAATATAATTCGCGACTCTATCGCCTCTTCGCAAGCCAGCCCCGCCAGTTCATTACCGTCCACAACTCCTACAATATCATTAACATTTTCAGTTAACGCATCACGAAATACGTAAGGTTTTTTCTGCCAGTATTCTTCCAAAAAAGTGTTTTGTTGAATATTGTTAAACAAAGGATTGGCAAACTGATCAGATATATTTTTGCTCATTTTTCGGTAGCTCTAATAGTGGTGTAAATAGCAGAAGGGAACAATAATAAAAAGATAAAACCTTATCGTTTATTACATACAAAAAAGCCGAAGCAATGATGACTTCGGCTCTCTTTAGCGAATAAGGGATATCTAGAATAGATTAATCATTATTCCCACTCAATTGTCGCTGGCGGCTTACTTGAAACGTCATAAGCAACACGTGAAATATTTTCTACTTCGTTAATGATGCGATTAGATACCTTTTCTAATAAATCGTAAGGTAAGTGAGCCCAGCGAGCCGTCATAAAGTCAATTGTTTCTACCGCGCGCAAGCTCACCACCCACTCATAACGTCGAGCATCACCCACTACACCAACAGACTTAACCGGTAGAAAAACAACAAACGCTTGGCTGGTTTTATGATACCAATCAGCATTATGTAATTCTTCAATAAAAATAGCATCGGCTTCGCGTAACACATCGGCATATTCTTTTTTAACTTCGCCCAGAATACGCACACCTAAGCCAGGCCCAGGAAATGGATGGCGATAAACCATATCGTAAGGTAAGCCTAACTCTAAACCGATTTTACGAACTTCATCTTTAAATAGTTCGCGTAGAGGCTCAACCAGTTCCATTTTCATATCATCTGGTAAGCCACCTACATTATGATGCGATTTAATCACATGGGCTTTACCGGTCTTAGAAGCTGCCGACTCAATCACGTCAGGATAAATAGTCCCTTGCGCCAACCAGTTAACGCCGTTTAGCTTGCTCGACTCTTCATCGAAAATCTCAATAAAGGTATTACCAATCGCTTTACGTTTTAATTCTGGATCACTCACGCCAGCAAGCTTAGACAAAAACAACTCTTCTGCATCCACACGAATCACTTTAACACCCATGTTTTCTGCAAACATAGACATCACTTGGTCGCCTTCGTTTTTACGTAGCAGCCCGTTATCAACAAACACACAAGTTAACTGATCGCCGATGGCTTTATGTAATAAAGCAGCCACAACAGAAGAATCAACACCACCAGATAAACCTAGCAACACCTGTTCGCTACCTACTTGCTCACGAACACGGACAATAGCGTCTTCTACGATACGAGCAGGCGTCCATAAACCACGACAACCACATAGAGTAAGTACGAATTTCTCATATAGCGCCTTTCCTTGTAAGGTGTGAGTGACTTCTGGGTGAAACTGTATGCCGTATAAATGCTTACCAGCGTTAGCGATTCCCGCAACAGGACATGATGGCGTAGATGCCGTTAACTCAAAACCCTCTGGAATGGCAGTGACTTTGTCACCATGACTCATCCATACATCTAAAAGCGCGTTGCCTTCAGCATCGGTATGATCTTTTAAGCCGGCTAATATACCACCCTCGCCTTCTACTTTTATTTGTGCATAACCAAACTCACGCACGTTAGAACTGGAAACTTTACCGCCCAATTGCTCTGCCATGGTTTGCATGCCATAACAAATACCTAAAACAGGAATACCTAAATCAAAGATACCTTCAGGCGCACGAGGTGATAAATCACCAGTCACTGACTCTGGCCCACCTGACAAAATAATACCTTTGGGCGCAAAGGTTTTCACTTCGTCTAGTGTCATATCAAATGCACGTATTTCAGAAAACACACCGACTTCTCGAATGCGGCGGGCAATCAATTGGGTATATTGCGAACCAAAATCTAGGATTAAAATACGCTCTGCATGGATGTCTTGCATAATGAATAAGATCTCTACGGTAAATAACTACACAATGTATTAAGCAAAAAACGAAGCTAATGCTTCGCTTTTGACTCTTCTATAAAAAAACGAAAACCTGCTCTATAAAAAGCAGCTCAGTTTTCGTCGTATATTAACGATTATCGAATAGGATAATTTGGTGCTTCTTTTGTAATTTGGACATCATGCACATGACTTTCGCCCATACCGGCAGAAGTGACCCGCACAAACTCAGGTTTAGTTCGCATAATCTCCATACTCACTGATCCGGTATAGCCCATTGCTGATCGTAAGCCACCCATTAACTGGTGAACGATAGCAGAAATAGGCCCTTTATAAGGCACTCGGCCTTCAATACCTTCCGGCACTAACTTTTCAACGGCGCTACCATCTTGGAAGTAACGGTCAGACGAACCCTGAGTTTTAGACATCGCGCCTAAAGAACCCATGCCTCGATAGGATTTATATGTACGCCCTTGATATAGCTCTACTTCACCAGGTGCCTCTTCTGTACCCGCAAACATCGAGCCCATCATCACACAACTAGCACCAGCGACAACGGCTTTAGCGACATCGCCTGAAAAGCGAATACCACCGTCAGCAATCACTGGAACCCCTGTATCTTTCAATTCTGCTGCTACGTTAGCAATAGCAGAAATTTGCGGTACGCCTACACCACTAACGATACGAGTGGTACAAATTGAACCGGGACCAATACCAACCTTACCCGCGTCTGCACCCGCTTCGACCAGTGCTTTAGCGGCAGCGGCAGTCGCTATATTCCCGCCAATGACTTGTACATCCGGATAAGCCTGTTTGATTTTAGTCACGCGATCTAATACATTTTTTGAATGACCATGGGCTGTATCAACAACCAATACATCCACACCCGCTGCAATAAGTGCTGCTACACGATCATCGGTATCAGGGCTAGTGCCCACTGATGCACCTACGCGCAGGCTTCCATCAGGATCTTTACAAGCATTAGGGTATTTTTCTGCTTTGTTAATGTCTTTAACCGTCACTAGACCACTTAATTCAAAGTTGTCATTGACCACTAATACTTTCTCTATACGGTGTTTATGCAGCAACTCCCTTACCGTTTCTGGCGAAGTGCCCTCTTTCACGGTCACCAACTGATCTTTACCTGTCATGATGCTTGCAACACTAGCATCTAAATTGGTTTCAAATCGTACATCACGTCCTGTCACAATACCGACCAAATCACCGCTATCTAGCACAGGCACACCAGAGATGTTATTGACTTTGGTAAGATTGACTAGCTCGCGAATAGTCGCACTAGATTCAATCGTAATAGGGTTTCTCACAACACCTGCTTCGAATTTTTTAACCGCGCGAACTTGCTGAGCTTGCTGCTCTATAGACATGCTTTTATGAATAATGCCGATGCCACCTTCTTGGGCTAAAGCAATTGCCAAATGGGATTCGGTAACCGTATCCATTGCCGCTGCAACTAGGGGGATATTTAAGCGGATTGTCCGGGTTAATTGCGTGTTAAGGGACACGTCTTTGGCGGTGATAGCGGAGTAACCAGGAACCAATAACACGTCATCAAATGTGAGTGCTTCTTCGACAATACGTAACATATAAAAGCGTCTAACCTCAGAGGGTATGGGGTGAACAGTTGGGATAGGCTGATTAAAAAAGCAACCAAAACTGTTAGAAGTTAAACACCTTATTATAGCGGCTTAGCTCATGCGGGTAAATACAATCCTTGATAGAAACTCAGCGAGTCACACAATTAGAAACACTCTTAATGCAGATCGAGGCTTGCGGTCAGCGGTAAGCCGTTTACAATGACCGCATGAATACACTGTTGACTGAAAACTCACCCAAAAAAACACTATTGAGTGTTAGCCAACTTAATCGTCGAGCCAAGCAATTGCTAGAAACTCACTTTGCTTTTGTTTGGGTGTCAGGTGAAATATCAAACTTAGCAAAACCCTCATCCGGGCACTGGTATTTTTCGCTTAAGGACAACGCAGCGCAGGTGCGATGCGCGATGTTTAAAAATGCTAATCAGCGCTTACGCTGGACGCCTGAATCAGGACAACAGGTTTCTATTCGCGCACGGGTGAGCCTGTATGAAGGTAGAGGCGAATATCAACTCATTGTTGAACATATGGAAATGGCTGGTGATGGTCAATTACAACAACAATATGAACGCCTAAAAGCAACACTTTCTGATGAAGGCCTTTTCGACGAAAGTTATAAAAAAAACCTTCCTATTTACCCACGGCATATCGGCATTATTACGTCGCCCACAGGTGCTGCTGTACACGATATCTTAAGTGTACTGCGACGGCGCTATCCTATTGCACCTATTTCAATTTTTCCCGTTAGCGTACAGGGTGATAATGCAGCACCCGAAATAATTAACGCCATAAAAAAAGCAAATAAGTTAGAGCGGTGCGATGTCATTATTCTTAGTCGAGGTGGTGGCTCTATAGAGGATTTATGGGCATTTAACGATGAGACGCTGGCAAGGACTATTTTTGCCAGCAATATACCTGTTATTAGTGCTGTGGGACATGAAGTCGATTTTACTATTGCCGACTTTGTTGCTGATGTCCGCGCCCCTACTCCGTCTGTTAGTGCCGAAATGACCACGCCAGATCAGCATGAATTAGCACAGCTCTTTGATCGCTATCAGTCTCGTTTGTTACGAAGTTTCCAACAAAGTATTCAGTCACGCACTGATCGAATTAATTTTTTAAATAAACGCTTAAGGCATCCAGGGGAACGCATTCAACGGCAACAACAACAGCTTGATCACTTTCAACAGAGGCTCGTTTCAGCAATACATTCTCAGACCAGACAACAACAAAACACGCTCCAACAAACAAAACAAAAACTATTCTCGCAGCACCCTCAGGGTAAGCTCGAGAAGCAAAAAAGTAAGTTGGAAAACCTGTCTTTTTTACTTATAAAGAGTGTAAAACAATCCGTTAAAAATAAACGGCAAGAGTTGATAAAAAAGGCATCCGTGTTACAAGCAATCAGTCCATTAACGGTCTTATCAAGGGGATATAGTATTACCCGACAACATCATGGCGAGGTGATTAAAAACACTCAGCTAGTTAGTATTGGTGACGAAATATCGACTCGTTTTAGCCAAGGCTCTATCACTAGTACGGTCACCCACGTCATGAAAGATGAGTAAATTATAGTAAGATTATTTTTATGCAAATCAGTATCTTAGCAGTACTTTACACACACCCCACTCATCTATCACATACACTGTCACACACAACTTACCTAAAGCTGTCATCCGCACTTCACACACTTATCACAAACATCTAGCACACATCCCTGCACGAACCGCGTAAACATTGACTTATCCTTATTATGTCGATTTAACTGCCAATCCATAACTAAACAATCCATTCATTTTTACTCCTATTGTTATTTCAAATGCTATATTTAAGATGAAAATACTGTGATGGATTCAGTCCATTGTTCTGTCACTAGCATTACCTTAATTAACTGCAGACTAGGAGTGAAGTATGAAATCCAGACTCCCTTTATACACTGCCAGTTTAGCCGGTGTTATGTTGATAGGTTCTAACTCAGAAGCGCTTTTTAGTAAATCATCTTATCAAACTTCCGCGAGTGACGGTTATCACTGCCAATCAGGTTACCAGCATAAAAAAATAACGGTGCATCAACAAGCAGATGAAATTTATACGCTTACCTGTCGTGTGAGCTGGCAAGGAAATAATGAAAAAGAAACCATTTTGTGGGATTCACAGCGCAACATAAATAATTGTGCAAAAAATGCGGCTGCGATTGCAATGAGACTAAAGGATAGAGGCTGGCAATGTGAAACCATTGATATTTAAGCGACTAATGACAAATAATAATTCATACGTGGCTTTTAAAAGAAGGGTTGTAAAAACTTAAAGAATATACCTTAGCCCCTGTAGTAATAGTAACAAAAACATTAAGGGGAAAATCCATCGCGTTAATTTACCGAGTGACTCTTGGGAATACTGCTTACCGAATTTTTCTGCAAGAAACACAAGGCCTAACAAACTAATTAACAATACAACCAAGATGCCCAGTAAAACCATAGTGACTTACCTATAATAGTGACTTACCTGTAATAATTATCTACCTATACATTCATCTTTAAAAAATTATTTAGATAAAAAACGATATTATTTTTTTGGGTTTTTGCTCTTACTGTAAGAGCGAGAAGTTGCCAATCGTCGCTGGCGTATACGCTGCTTTTCCGTCAAATCTTTGTTCGCAAAAGGGTTGTCAGCAGTTCTAAACTGTAAACGAATAGGCGTACCATGCAAGTCTAGTACTCGACGAAATGTTTTTTCTAAATAACGAACATAATGACCAGGAATATCGGCTGTTTGATTTCCGTGAATAACGATAATAGGTGGATTGTGCCCACCAGCATGTGCATAACGCAGCTTAATTCTATGCCCTCGAACAACAGGCGGCTGATGCTCTTTAGTCGCCATTTGCAACACATTCGTCAAATGGTTCGTACTAAAACGATCGGTAGCAGAAGCAAATGCTTTTTCAATGGACTTATAGAGATTTCCTACGCCCGTTCCATGTAACGCAGAGATAAAATGCATATCCGCAAAATCAACAAAACGTAAGCGGCGTTCTAATTCGCTTTTTACGTATTCTTTAAATTCAGCTTCAAGTCCATCCCACTTATTAAGCGCGACAACCAAAGCCCGGCCAGACTCAATCACGTGCCCCATCAAATGAAGATCTTGATCGACCACACCCTCACTAGCATCTAATAATAGGACGACAACATTAGCGTCTTCTATTGATTGCAATGTTTTTACAATCGAAAACTTTTCTACCGTTAAACTAATATTTTTTCTACGCCGAATACCCGCTGTATCGATTATGGTATAAGGCTTACCATGTCGTTCATAATTAATATAAATACTATCTCGAGTGGTGCCCGCTTCATCATAGACAACGACACGATCCTCACCCAACATTCGGTTTACCAATGTCGATTTACCGACATTAGGCCTCCCAACAATCGCTATTTTTATCGCGGCCAACTGCTCTTCATCTTCCCCCTCAGTTGTATCCACATCTTCTGTTATATTTTCTGTTACATCGTCAATAACGACGGGTAAACATGTGTCCACTTGCTGCATGAGTAAATTAACGCCCCGACCGTGTGTTGCGGTAGTCGCATGAATTTCACCTAAACCTAATTCATAAAAAGGCCCTATGACGACGTCGGGATCATGCCCGTCTACTTTATTAGCAACAATTAGTACTTTTTTCTCTGTCGTTCTAAGATGCTTTGCTATGGCAATATCGGAAGGCAGCAAGCCTGCTTTACAATCGACCATAAACAAAACAAGATCCGCTTCCTCAATGGCAAGTAGCGATTGTTCAGCCATTGCACTATCAATCCCCTCTTCATCGCCGCTCAAGCCGCCGGTATCAACAAAAAGAAAACGTCTTTCTTCCCATATTACTTCGCCGTACTGACGATCTCGTGTTAACCCTGCGAAGTCAGCAACAATAGCGTCTCTTCGACGAGTTAAACGATTGAATAATGTAGATTTACCTACATTTGGTCTACCCACAAGGGCGATGACAGGAAGCATATTTATAGTCTTTTGGTCTGTGTGAGTTGCCGTAGAAACATTTACTGCAATGGCTACATCTGCGATATATCAGTATGGCAAGCGATACTCATTAACAATGAGTATCGTCGTTGAATGTATTAATCTTTGATTTTTCGTCTTTCTTCGTCTGCTTCTTTGTTAAGACGTTCGATGTCTTTGCGTGTACCGCGTAAGAAAACCGCTGTAGAACTTAATTCACCGTCATTACCTAAGGAGTATAAGTAAGTGCCATCAGATACCATTGGGGAACGAATACCATCGCTATCAAACCGCGCTCGCCCAATAATTACTCCGAGCTCAGGGTCAAACACATGGATATATCCGCGGTAAT
>AEVK01000053.1 GCA_000209515.2 gamma proteobacterium IMCC1989 | reverse complement strand
TGTGGGTTTTTTTCTCTGCGCATTCGAGGTTGTTTTTTTCGACTTGTTTGACTAATGTTTTAATCGCGCTCTTGGCGCTCATTTTGTTTAAGTCTTTGGCGATACCAGATAATGCTTGTGTGATCATTACATAGACGGCAGTCAGCATGGAGGTATCAACCAGCAGCATCAACAAGGCAATAATTTGTAAGGCTAAGCCTGCTTGCATCGTAATATGCAAGCCCAGCCTAGCGCCAATCCAACCGCCCCATAAATTAGTGATTACGCCAAAGAGTTCGTACAGCACAAACAGCATAGCGATATGTAATGGACTAAAGCCGAGTTGGTGAAAGTACAGCACCACCAGCATGCGTAATGCCCCATCGGTTAATGTAAACGCCCAATAATTCGCAGTGACAACTGCATATTGCCCAATAGGAGACGACAGTGTTTTCATCATGAATAAGAGGTTTTTTTATTGTTCATCATTACGTACTTATTCACGGTTAGCTGTTTAATTGACTGGCCACCAATTCGGTCAGCTCTACCATGCGATGCACATAGCCAATTTCATTGTCGTACCACAAGAGTAGTTTGACTTGCGTGCCGTTTATTACCATCGTGGAGAGTGCATCGACAATGCTTGATCGAGTGTCATCGGTGTAGTCGACAGACACCAGCGG
>AEVK01000054.1 GCA_000209515.2 gamma proteobacterium IMCC1989 | reverse complement strand
AAAGCCGATACCTCTATCAGTGAAATCATCTATTCTGGCGGTGATCCTTTAGCCTCTGGAGACAAACAACTCCGCTGGCTCACGCAAGCAATAGCGGCGATTCCTCATGTAAAACGTTTGCGTATTCATAGTCGCTTACCGGTTGTGATTCCAGATCGTATTACAGCGGAATCCATCGAATGGATGAGCCAAACCCGGCTCGCTACCGTCATGGTTTTACATATCAATCATGCCCAAGAGCTAAAAAATGGCATATTACGAACAGCGATTAGCCAGATGAAAAACGCGGGAATAACGGTTCTTAATCAATCCGTATTACTAAAAGGGATAAACGATACGTTAGACACTCAAGCGGAATTAAGCGAAACTTTATTTGACGCAGGTGTGCTACCTTATTATTTACATGTCTTAGATAAAGTACAAGGCAGCGCCCACTTTGACACCATGGATGACAGAGCAAAAACACTACATAAAGCGATGACAGCTAAATTACCGGGGTACTTGGTGCCTAAGTTGGTTCGCGAGGTGGCTCATGAACCCTCAAAGATAACGGTATAAAGGGTTATGTAAGCAGCAATTAAATAATTTTAACGGAATTATGAGACCTAGCTCATGACAACAGACCGCAATAACGAGTATTATATTCTTTAATAACCTATAAAAATATTGAACATACATTATGAATTCAGCCGTTTCGTCTTTTCGCCTTATTATTATTAATGACTCTCCGCAGGAAGCACAACGCCTTAGTAGCATGCTGCACAATGCAGGTAAACCGTGCCGCGCCCAACACATTAATGTCGAGACCAATCTCACCAAAGCGCTAGAAGATCAAAATTGGGACCTGCTCATTACTTATGATGATGCCTCGTCACTTTCTCCGGCGGTTGTTATTCGTCACATCAGAAAATTTGAACGCGATATCCCAGTCATATTATTGACTCACGAAACAGGTAATAAATCAGTCGTCGACGGGATGAAATTAGGTGCCTGCGATGTAGCTCAGGTGGATGACGACCAACACTTATTATTGATCGTTAACCGTGAATTAGACAATCGCATGCAACGAAAAATAACACGGATCACCGAACGCAAGCTAAAAGAAGTGGAACGAAAAAATCAACGCCTGTTAGATAGCTCACGAGACGGCATTGCTTTTGTACAAGACGGCATGTACCTCTACGCCAATGATTCATTTGCAGAAATGCTTGGGCATAATAACCGAGATGACATTGAGTTCATGCCCGTCATGGATAGCATTGCAGAAAACGAGCATCCCCATGTCAAAAAAGTGCTAAAAAACTTCACCCTACAAACCTCCAGCGAAGAAACCGCACTAACGTTTACCGCCTTACTACCCGACGGGCAAGAAAAAGAAATTACAGCAGACTTAATTATAGGGGAATATGAAGAAGAACCCTGCACACAATTAATTTGCCATGCACAAACTGAAAACAATGTATTGATGGAGGCGGAATTACAAAATATTAAATACACCGATCCATTAACTAAACTGTATAACCGCAGCGCATTAATAGAAGAAATTGAAAAAGCAGTCGACATCGTCACAAAAGAAGAGATTCAAAAATCATTTATTTATATTGATATTGACCGTTTTTCGAAAAAGGTTAAAAACACATTCAGCATCACTGATGCTGACAAGCTACTAAAAAGCATTTCTAGAGCTATTGCAAAACATTACGACGATGAAAATTTTATTGCGCGCATATCAGATCATTCATTCGCCATTATTTCGGAGGAGCATGACACTGAAAAACTAATCGCTCATGCCGAAGTTTTATGCAAAAAAGTATCTTCACATGTTTTCGAAGTCAGTAATAAAACCATACAATTTACTTTCAGTATCGGCATATGCCTCATTAACGAGGCAACGAAGAACTCACAAAAACTCATCCACCATGCATTACAATGTGTCGAATCGCAGAGAAAAGAAAAAGATGGAAATGGCGTAAACCTTTACCAAAAGAAAACAGAAAACGGCGAAGTACTCGCTAGCAGCTTCAAGAATGCATTAAAAAATAATGATTTTAAAATTTTGTTTCAACCGATTATTAGTTTACGTGGCGAAGAAACAGAGCGTTATGAAATATTTTTACGGATGAATGTTGATGGAGAAGAAATCTCTCCATCAAGCTTTTTATCAACGGCAGAAGACTTAGGTTTAAGCAAAAAAATTGACAGATGGGTCATTTTGGAATCCATTAAAAACTTACAACGCACCACGCAAAAGACACAGCACTTCATCAATTTAACCGCGGCCAGCATACAAGATGAAACTCTCATCCCTTGGCTAAAAGTCGCTCTTGATGCTGCCAACATAGAGTCCTCCTCTCTAGTATTACAGGCGAAAGAAGCAGATATCATCCAGCAACTAACGACCGTTAAAAACTTTATTGATACCGCAGAAAAAATAGGCATCGCCTTTTGCATCACAAACTTCGGGAGTGCCGCAATAGATCCTTTAGGAACCTTAGAGCATATTAATAGTGTACACATCAAAATTGATGGCGCACTAGCGCTAGAGCTTCAAGAAAATCCCGACGACAGTAAGGATCTAGAAGAGCTAGTTCAAAACCTACATGAAAAAGGCAAGATAACCACTATTCCTCACATCGAAAAAGCCAGTATTCTATCTAAACTTTGGCAGTTAGGCGTGCACCACATCCAAGGAAATTATTTGCAAGCCCCCAGCAGCGAAATGGATTATGAATTCTCCAGCGAAGATTAAAACAGGCTGCGATACAAAATAACGACCTACAAAAAAGGCAGTAGAAACATCTTCTACTGCCTTTTATTCCATACAAACTTACAAACTTACAAACTAGAGATCAACAATATCCGACGCTGTAAAACCCATCAAATATAAAATACTATCCAAGCCTAAATAGCTTACATTAAATTCAGCCGCCGCTTTGACACGTGGTTTCGCACGAAAAGCAACGCCCATCCCAGCAAGACCCAACATCGGCAAGTCATTAGCACCATCTCCTACAGCAACCACCTGAGATAAAACCAAGCCTTCTTTTTCAGCCAATTCCTGTAGTAACTCAGCCTTACGGTCACCATTCACAATCGATCCTTTTACTTTACCCGTTACTTTGCCGTCAACGATATCTAAGTGATTAGCGTAGACATAATCGATGCCTAATTTTTCCTGTAAAAACCGGCCAAAATAATCAAAACCACCTGATAATATTGCCGTTTTATAACCTCGCTGATTCAGGTTTAACAAGAGTTTTTCAACTCCATCATTTAACTCCAATCGCTGCGCCACGGAGGCTAGCACTGTTTCATCTAAACCCTCTAACAATGCCATTCGTTGACGAAAGCTTTCATCAAAAGCGATATCTCCACGCATGGCTGATTCGGTAATTTGAGATACCTGATCACCCACACCGGCTTCTTTAGCTAGCTCGTCAATAACTTCAGCATCTATCAATGTGGAATCCATATCAAAACACACTAAGCGTCGATGACGACTATCGTAAGTATTACTTTGTATAAAAATATCGACTTTCAAACTATCCGATAAGGCTAACAACGCTTCTCGAACAGAGGAAATATTATCTGGCGTTGATGACGATAACAATTCCACAACACTAACCGAATCACGACTTACATCTTCTTTTTCGTCATTCGCCGATTCGGCGCAGCCAGACAACCACTGCACTGTTTCGAACCTCAGACCATGAGACTCCGCAGTCGCCACAACCTCTCCTATATCCTTCACGGTCAGCGTGTGGGCCAATAATAGCACTCGGCTTTCAGCAACGGCCGAACGAGTCACATCACTAGGTAATACGCTATCGATATGTACGATACAAGACTGCTCCTCAGCATAGGACTTTATCGCCGCGGTCAGACCACTAAAAAAGCGATGATAATCATTACCTGATGCATCCTCTGCCACATTAATTTCCAGCAACAAGTGAAGTGTTATACGTGTAGATGTACGCGTCTGTTGGACATCATTCAAACGTGCAGAATACTGATTTGCCATTTCCCCCATTGCGCTCAATAAGTTAAGATTATTCGCCCCGGACAATGTTACTAGCATCATACTATTCACTGATTGTTAACCTCATAAAATTAAATGGGATATTAGAATATAAATACAGCCTCTGAAAAACCTGAATCGAAGGCTCCTTAAAAAATTTAATATACAACTCGCATCGTGAATCAAAGACAATATCGCCTAGAGTATTGCCCTGTTTATTCAACTCACTATTTCAACCAACTATTTCAACTCACTATTTCAACCGACTATTTATTGCTTAGGCCGAAGCCTAATAGACTTTTGGTGAGTGTACGATTACGGCGTAAATCTATAGCTTTTTTCGACGGTAGCTATCGTAATGTCTCGTTATGCTCTCTATTATAGCGAGTCTTATTAAGTTAAAATAGCTACCGCTGGGGCATGCTAACAAGTCATGTGTTGCGCTGTATTTGTTGCGTACTTATTTGGAGCTTTATTGATGCAAAGTAATAGCATTCATAAGCTCCACAACAAACAAATATCTTGTACAACGGCTTAACACAATGACTTAATACAATGGTTTAACACAATGGCCTCATACCATTTTCATTATCACAGGCGTTCACTTTAGCATGTCATTATTTAGAGCTTTAGCTAATAACAAACTCACTACATTTTTTAGTGCAACGCATCGACCTTACCGTATTGTGATTCTTATCGCGACCGCCGCACTCATTGCATGGGGTGCCAACCATGCGGTACAGTCATTAAAGCATGAGCAAACGCTGGGCTATATTATTAATCAATATGGCGAAAACATGACGGCACTGGCGACCGAACAACTCGCTAACAGTGTACAAAACAGCGATGCCATTAGCTCTCAAGCTATCGCACACAGAATTGCTCTCAAAGCAGGGATCGCATCCGTTCTCGTATATGACAACGCCAATCAAATTTTGGCTCAATCCATTCATTCCGCAAAGCATGACAATCCGATTTCGGATATAGAATATACGGCACCTATCCTATCCAGTGAAAACATCATCGGATCGGTAACAATTGTTATCAACGCCTCATCTCTTATAAAAAATGAAGGTTCTCACATTGAAGCTTTTGTCATATCAGGCTTATTACTCTGCATACTGTTTTGCTTTATTAAAGATTATATTCAGTCAAAAAATAACCTCGGAAGAACACCAGAAAATTATACGTCTAAAAACATGGCTACAGAACCGAATCACATATTAAACGAAGAGCACTCTGCACCCACGACTAAACGACACAACAACATTATCTATCTCACTATCACGATACACAATATAGACACACTATACCGTCAACTCAACGGTGAACTACGACAGCAGCAAATGCAGTTATTAGAAAAAAACGTACAGCATGCCATAAGCTTATATCACGGCAAAAAGTTAATTATAGATAACAATAAAATTCTTTTGGTTTTCAATGAAGACGGGCAAGAGAATGTGGTGAATGCTATCTATAGCGCGCAATTACTGATTGCTTTACACCAGAAATGCAGTAAATCCATGATTACCATGAGCGGCTTAATTCAAGAAAGTAACACAGGTGAATTAGTCAACAAAACCCTAGGTAATGTACGCTCATTACTAAAGGATCAATCACCATATAGCACTCATATTGAAACTGCGATGTTTGAAAAACACCAATTAAGTCAACGTTTGCTTTACAGAGAGAATGAAACGGAGAATTTTTCAACTGAAATTACTGGCTTAAAGGAGCATTACCAACAACTCTTGGACAATCAACTCACTCAATTACTGCGAGAAGGCACTTAAGAAAGTACTTAAAAAACCACTTAAGAAAGCGCACTTAGCGCCCTATATTCATCCACTGGTTTGCGATAAAAACATTTATTGCTCTAAGATAAGCACGCCATTTTCAGTACGAATATCAACACCACTCAAAAAGCTATTACCTAATAAAATAATGGGTAAAGCATCACTTAGCGAGACCGTCGCATCTACGTTATATTGTGTTATTTCACCTATAGACACTTTTTTCAATGTCACCTGACGCCCTTCCGTTACACCGTTAGCAGTAGACATCCTTATACGCCGACCACTTTCATAATTAATACCTAGATCTTTTGCTATCGATGCTCCCATGGAAATCGTTGTGGCACCCGTATCAACAACAACATCAACTGTACGACCATTAATTTGCGCCGCAGCCCAATAATGCCCCCCTTTTTGACTAGAAAGACGAACAACTTTTTTAGTGGGTTTTTTATAATTTAACGCGACTTGTTTTGATAGACTAATGCGCTGCTTTTGATTATTTACATTAACAATAGCTTCTTGACCTTCGATCGCCAGCAGGGTCACCCCTTCTTTTTGCTTTCCTATCTTCAATACATAATCGTTACCGTCAATGGTGACTAGAGCAGATTTTTTCCCGAACAAGCCTTTAAGAACGATAGTATCTGCTGCAAATACGCTTTGTATTGCAAGCAACACAAGCAACGTTAATGACAAAAAAACCAATACAATGTTTCCTGATATTTTTTTTAGCATAGATAATCCTTTATTAATTTTCTCACTAATATGGGCTGTGAAAAACTGGGTTTATAACCACACCATTACGCCCCACAAACATAGGCCAGCAATAGCACCCGCCACTATATCGTCCAGCATAATACCTAATCCACCCTGCACATGCTGGTCGAAATAAGAAATAGGCCACGGCTTCACAATATCAAAAAAACGAAACAACACAAAACCCAGCAATAACCAATACCACTCGAATCCTAAAAAAACTAGAGGAATTAAAGTAATCCATAATCCAACAAACTCATCCCAGACGATGG
>AEVK01000055.1 GCA_000209515.2 gamma proteobacterium IMCC1989 | reverse complement strand
CTTCGACCCGCTGCACTATAACCACCAAAACTCACAATGACAGGTAACTTAGACATACATCTCTCTCACTTTACAAATAACAATAAATCAATGTTTATAAGTAACAGTGTAGAAGGTAAAACTCACACAAACGACAACAAAGCAGCCAAAATACATGCAAAAAAAGCCAATAGGCGACATAATAGTGCAATAGATCGATTTTTCATAAAAAATAGAACGGAGCCACTCTTTTGACATTTTTATCGACTAAAAATAAGCAAAGCAGCAAACAAACGAGCGTGAAAGTGGTTTTTGTTCTTTCGCAGAATATGCTGTTTACTAGCATGAGCTGGCCAGCAGATATGCTTAACGCGGCCAATAATGCGGCACGCACTCTTTGCCCAGAAAAACCACGTATAGAATTACTCACTACCGCAGCGGTAAACGACACAATCAACAGCCCGAACCTCCCTTTCGCACTATCACCTTCACATAAGCTATCTGATATCCAGAACGCAGATATCATTTACCTCCCCGCCTTATGGCGTAACCCTAGACCCACATTAGCCGCTAGCCATGACTTAGTACCGTGGTTACAACATCATTACCAACAAGGAGCGGTTATTAGTGGCGTGGGCACAGGTTGTTGCTTTATGGCGGAGGCAGGCTTACTTAACCATAAGCCCGCCACCACGCACTGGTACTATTTCGATCAATTTCAAAAAAATTACCCACTAGTGAAACTAAAAAGACAGCATTTTATTACCCAAGCGGGAAACCTCTACTGCGCCGCCAGCATTAACTCACTAGCCGATTTAACTATTTATTTTATTCAGTTATTTTTTAACAAAGCAGTGGCACAACATGTAGAACGTCACTTCTCCCACGAAGTGCGTCGAGCATACGAAAGAGTCAGTTATTTCGAAGACGGTAATATCAACCATTCAGACGAGGAAATTTTGCAAGTCCAGCTATGGATTAAGAATAATGTTAGCAAACAGATCGCCGTAGACAACATGGCAGCACAATGCAATATGAGCATTCGTAATTTTAGTCGCCGCTTTAAAGAAGCCACAGGAAAAACACCATTGCAGTATTTACAAGATATTCGAATTGATACCGCGAGCGACTTACTACAATCAAGTAATTTATCTATTGGCGATATAGCCGACAAAGTAGGTTATAGCGATACCAGCCACTTCTCTCGCGTTTTTAGAAAAAAACTGACTATTTCGCCTAGCGATTACCGAACAACCGTAAGAGCAAAACTATTTCATGAAGAAAAAAACGCCTATTAGCGCTCATCACCTTAGTTTCTTATATTGATTAATAGATTTTTGAGAAATAATAAAATATTTTTTTGCTATAACTCATTATTAAAAATATAAACCGTTTTTGTGGAACTTTTTTTACAAGCCAGTATTTACGGGGCATAGAGAATAACAGTGTTTAAAAAAACGACACATATCAAATAATGGATTTAAAATACAAAAAACATCATGCGTAAATCATGCCAAAATTTCTACTTGAAATTCATCATCAATGGGCGGATATTAGATACATGATCTACAGAAACACACACATACACACACCCTCTTCATTGACCTGTCGCTTGACGGGAATGTCTTATTTATCATTTTTTTTACTAATCGTTTTATCAATCACTTCTTTCATACACAATCCATAATAGGAGATACACTCTATGACAATGGCAAGTAATGTAACCTACCGTGATCTTGATACCTCAGAAGCTCTTAACGCGATCATCAACAAACGCTTACAAAAACTGGGGCGATTCTGTAGCGACATTCAGCACAGTCGAGTAGTTCTTGACTCTCCACATAATCACAAACATAAAGGTAAAGAATTCAGAGCAACGGTAGAAATTGATTTAAAAGGCAGCCCAATTACCGTTAGCCAAAATGACACATCTATTCATGTCGCGGTTAGAGATGCGTTTGATGTTGCCGAGAGAAAGCTCAAATCTCACACGCAACAACTGCAAGCAAAACGACAACGTAAGCGCGAAGATATTACGCCAACAATCAGTCAAGAAGATGATTTTGATGAGGTAGGTTAATTCTTTAACTCTCATCCTTTTAGGGCGGCATTTCGTCGCCCTCTCCCTTACAAAATATTTCCTTATCTCCTGTTAACTAACAACTCTCTCAAACCAACAACCCTCTCAATTTTCTTGCCAATTCACTTTTTCGTATCACCATATTACAAATACAGTTCTGCAAACAACTTTGAATGATCACCAAAACACTTCTATAACATATTATTTAGCGTAACCAAAAAAATCCAAATTCAAAGCAAGCTCATCACCTAACCAATAGGCATAATCAGTATGATCTTTAATATCATCACCGGTTAAGCCGTGTACAAATACCGTCAGGCCTTGTCTATTTTTATCTAACCAAGAAATATAATCCGAAAAATCTTTTTCACCAAAAGTGACCTGACAACTCCAACAAGGGTGTGGCCCAACCAGCTGCTGGTGAAACCGCCCTATTCGCAAAGCAAATTTTTCTGCAGAAAGGTCACAAATGTTCTTTGCAAAAACACGTGTATTCTCATCAAAATAAATATGCGCATGATACGCTTTGTGAGCATTAACGGGGCGCTTAGTGTGTGTCATAGTGGTATTTTTTTAATGTGAATTTTCATTAACTCTATTCTACGCTATTAGAATAAGTCTACTTTCAGCGGAGAGGTGTATGCAATACTTTGTTAGCTTACATATCAGGTTTTCTTCCTACGATAATCACCGAATCTACTGGAATATCAACATCGCCAAACGAGGTCATTCCTTCATCGTAGACCGACGATGCTATTGAAACAAAACCCGCTTGCTCCATTAGCATTTCAATTTCATCAGTACTACGGATATTGAATCCGTACTGAGCAAACGGAAGATTATTAAGCGCCCTGTCGGAACGCACGCCGAATACAACTCGGCCTCTAGGTTTTACCCATGAACGTAGCTGCTTAAAAAAACTGATCAAATCCTCTATAAAATAGAGAACATTGATGGCTATAACACCATCTATACTTGATGGCTTGATATAAACCTCTGAACAACTTCCGTTCAGTATTTCTACAGTGCAACTTTTATCTGACAAAATTCGACTTGCTTCAGCAGCCATCAAATCTGACATCTCAACGCCAAAATAATAACCATCTTTTCCTAATACATCTAATAGCGGTATAGAAAGAAAACCATTACCCGGGCCAACCTCAACGATAGACTCTCCTTGTTTTGCCGATAATGCTTCAATCGTTTTATTGCTAATAAACTGATTCAACACATTCATTTTATCGCCAACAACCAAACCAAACTCCCCCTCTGGGCATGAGAGTTGACTAGCAACACTTCGTAATTCTTTCTCTTCCATCAACACTTACTCTTCACTATTTTTACTTATCATTGAAAATCAGAACTGGACAGGTTTAGCCATACCTAACACTCTTTTACTCGACTCAATATCTATCAAAGGTGCTGCTGTATAATTCTCAGTGACTTCACTAATTGCTCTTAAATGAGGCATCAAAAGGTGTTTGTCTTTTGCACTAACATCATAGTTATTGATGACTCGTAGCAAGGCTATTACTGTCGTATCTAAGCTGTTATTCAACCTAGGTGTAGAATTGTCATGAGGTGTGGCTACGCCTAATTTATGTTTAAGCGCTTGGACAACATCACCTTCATATGTAAATGCCAAAACTTTGCTCTCACCAAACAGTGTTTGGCAATCATTAACGAAGCCCTGATAGTCCAAGTGTTGTGAAAACCACTTAATATCTAACATCTCAGAAAAGGATAAGTCTCTCCCGTAGCAGGGATTACTTTCTACCCTAGGATTACGCATACATTGCTTATAAAAATCTTCAATAAATGCCAGCGGTTCACGAAACCATACCCATATTTCCGTATCAAAGAGATTCTTTAGCTCAGCTAACAGAGTGGTAGACTCCTCAGGGAAATCCCACCAATAATTATAAATACCCTCCGATGACAATATAATCGTATGAGTATCTTCCGTAACTTGGGCGATAATATTCTTAAAATTTTCTAAAAAATACTCCACATGGGTAGTGACTAGGTTTTTCTCAAACCATTGATGTTTAGGTGCGTGAGGATTCTTAATTCGATCAATATTATGTGGATAAAGAATCCCCTTGCCTCTCAGCTTTCGTTGATTCTTATCCAAATAGCTTTGTATACTAGTGGTGCCCGTTTTAGGTGTGCCCGCATGAATAATCAGTTTTAATCGCTGGCCGTTGACGCCTACAAATGGTGTTAATAGCTCGGTCAATTCACGAGCAAAATAAGTATTAGGAGATTTCATTATGAGGTTTATATTTCTCTTCGTTACATGGAATACTAAATTTTATATTTCCTGTTGCTTTTGGCAATACTTGCCCTCGTGATGTTCATATTTTTTAGTGTGTAACAAGAAGCAGAATTGTCATTCAAAAAACCGCGTGTATTCCTCTACTGGTAGGCGGTCGGTGCGATAACTATTGACTAGCGCATCCTTATCTTCGTAGCCTAATGCCATGCCGCAGATTAAGGTTTTGGATGTGGAGTAATTGAGTTGTTCACGCACGACATTGGGGTATTCGGCTAGAGCAGCTTGGGGGCATGTTGTTAGGCCGAGTTCTAGGGCGGCTAGCATGATAGATTGGATGAACATACCGTAATCGAGGTAGGAGCCGGTTTCTAGTATGTCTTCTACAAAAAACAATAGCATCACGGGGGCATCGAAGGCGCGGTAGTTGGCCATCCATTGTTCTCGTTGCCGCTCTTTGTCTTCGCGTGTAATGTTGAGTGTTGAAAACATGGCTAGGCCACAAGCCTTGCGGCGTGATTTGAATGGCTCTACCCACTCATCAGGGTAATATTTATATTCGAGAGAATTAGGTGTCCCCTTTCTTGCTTCGCCTTCTATTGCTTGCTGCAAACGTATTTTAGATTCGCCTGTCACAACAGCGACCTCCCAAGGCTGGGTATTTACACCTGACGGCGCATGACCTGCAAGACGTAATAATTCTTGAACAAGGGGTTTATCTACTGTTTGAGAGGTGAAAGCACGTACCGATTTACGTGCGGTTAATGCGGAGGATACTTTCATATTTTTCTCTTTTAGATGAGTCCGTCTTATATGGTGTTGCCATGATATTTATCATAGCAACAAGTGTACGTATTCTTACATACTGCGACGATATTGTCCTCCTACCGTAAACATGGCATCGGTGATTTGCCCTAGTGAGCACACTCTGGCCGCAGACATGAGAGCATCAAAACCGTTGCCGCCGGCAATAATCGTATTTTGTAGATGTTGTAACGCTTGCTTGGCTTCTTCTGAGTGAGTGTCTTGCCATTGGTTCACTCGCTGAATTTGGCTTTCTTTTTCTTCGGTGGTTGAACGCGCTAACTCTATTTCTATGTCTGCATGGGGGTTTTCTGGCAAGAAGGTATTCACTCCAATAATGGGTAAGCTGCCATCATGTTTTTTGTGTTCATAGAGCAAGGATTCATCTTGAATTTTACCGCGCTGAAAACCGGTTTCCATCGCGCCAAGCACACCGCCACGTTCAGAGAGACGCTCAAACTCTCGTAACACCGCCTCTTCTACTAGCTCGGTTAGCTCTTCCACAATAAAAGAACCTTGCAATGGGTTTTCGTTTTTTGCCAAACCAAACTCGTTATTAATAATTAATTGAATGGCCAAAGCGCGGCGCACAGACTCTTCTGTTGGTGTGGTAATGGCTTCATCGTAGGCATTGGTGTGCAGGCTATTACAATTATCGTTAATAGCGATAAGCGCTTGTAAGGTGGTACGAATATCGTTGAAGTCCATTTCTTGTGCATGCAAAGAACGGCCAGAAGTTTGAATATGGTATTTAAGGCGCTGACTGCGACTATTCGCTTTGTATTTATCGCGCATAGTAATCGCCCATATGCGACGGGCAACACGTCCCATGACCGTATACTCTGGATCCATACCATTAGAGAAAAAGAAGGATAAGTTAGGCGCAAAATCGTCTATATCCATTCCGCGTGCTAAATAAGATTCTACATAGGTAAAACCATTAGCCAGCGTGAAGGCTAGCTGTGTTAAGGGGTTAGCCCCCGCCTCGGCTATATGGTAACCAGAGATAGAAACCGAATAAAAATTTCTAATTTCTTGATGGATAAAATACTGTTGAATATCTGCCATCATTCTTAACGAAAATTCGGTAGAAAAAATACAGGTATTTTGCCCTTGATCTTCTTTGAGAATATCGGCTTGCACTGTTCCGCGCACACTTTTTAACGCAAAGGCTTTGAGTGTTTGATGTTCGTCAGTATTGGGTTGCCGCCCTTTTTCCTTCGCAAACTTTTCCACTTGTTGATCGATAGCAGTATTTAAAAAGAACGCGAGTATTGTTGGCGCGGGGCCATTAATGGTCATCGACACTGAGGTCAATGGATCACAGAGATCAAAACCATGAAATAAATCTTTCATATCTTGAAAGGTCGCGACAGACACACCAGAGTTACCGACTTTGCCATAAATATCTGGCCTTACAGCAGGGTCGAATCCGTACAAGGTGACCGAGTCAAATGCCGTAGACAAACGTTTAGCCGGTGAATGTTCAGATAATTTTTTAAAGCGCGTATTCGTCCGTTTAGGGTCACCCTCGCCAGCAAACATACGAGCAGGATCTTCTCCTTCGCGCTTAAACGGAAACACACCTGCTGTATACGGAAAACTACCGGGCAAGCCTTCTTTTAGTAACCACGTTAATAGATCACCTGCGTCGCTATAATTAGGCAAGGATACTTTCGGAATTTTTGTACCCGCTAAGCTTTCGCGCTTAATGACTACATCTATTTCTTTTGTGGGAGACAAGGCTACTGTAATAGAGTCTTGACTATATTGTTCCTTGATAGCGGGCCATTGTTGTAATAATTTTTTTGATGATGGCAACAACTGTTCTTCACGTTGCAATAGCAGATCATCCAATGCAGAAAAATCATCTATGGCTAGCATTTTTTGTGCGGCTTGCAACTGTTGTTGCTCACGAGCGATAAGCGCTTGCTCGTCTACTTTTTTCTTATATTGGCGCACAGTATCTGAAATTTCTGCTAAATAGCGTACACGTTCGGCAGGCACAATACTGGTTTTTGCTGAAGATGTTTTACGGTTTACCACAGGCAAGATACTGTAGTAAGAAATAAATTGATGCTCGCGTAAAATACGCAACAAACCTTGATAGGCTGCGGTGACGCCATCGTCATTGAATTTTGAAGCGATGCTACCAAATACCGGCATTTCTTCAGGCATTACATCAAAAGCGGTGCGATTACGCTGCACTTGTTTAGCCACATCTCGATAAGCATCATCGCTGCCTTTTCGATCAAATTTATTAATCACCACTAGGTCTGCAAAATCGAGCATATCAATTTTTTCAAGCTGACTTTGCGCACCAAACTCTGGGGTCATCACATACATGGACACATCAACATAAGGCACAATACCCGCGTCCCCCTGTCCTATACCGGGGGTTTCGATAACAATTAAATCAAAGCCTGATAATTTTGCTGCATTAATGACGGCGGGTAATATCTCGGGCACTTCCCCTACCGTATCTCTTGTGGCTAAGGAACGCATATAAATATTGTTGCTGTAAATCGCATTCATACGAATACGATCACCCAATAAAGCACCGCCTGTTTTTCGTCGAGTGGGGTCTATAGCAATAACGGCAATATTCACCGCATCGTTTGAATCTAAACGAAAACGTCGGATAATTTCATCGGTTAAAGAAGACTTACCTGCGCCGCCTGTACCGGTAATACCTAACACAGGTGTCTTTTTATCAATGACTTGCTTAAGTGCCGCCACGTCTTCTGTCGATATATTCCCTTGCTCTATAGCCGTAATCACTCTTGCAAGATCATCTCTATTACCTTGTGATAATTGATCCAGCAAGACACTGTTGCTTGTATGCGTAGTAAACGCTTTTTTAGCTCGGGCGATCATATCGTCAATGATGCCCTGCAAACCCATCTCTTGTCCCATTTGTGGTGAGTAAATGCGCTCAACGCCGTAGGCTTCTAACTGACGAATTTCTTCAGGAACAATAACACCGCCACCACCACCAAATACGCGGATATGCTCGGCTCCTCGCGCTTTTAAGGAATCAACAATGTATTGGAAGTATTCAACATGTCCGCCCTGATATGAGCTAATAGCAATGGCTTGTGCATCTTCTTGTATCGCAGAATCCACCACTTCGGCTACCGAACGATTGTGGGCTAAGTGAATCACCTCGGCACCGCTGGATTGTAAGATACGTCGCATAATATTAATCGCAGCATCATGGCCGTCGAATAATGCAGCGGCTGTAACAAAGCGCACTGGCACTGATGCTTCAGCAGTAGACTGTAATGTTGGAGAAGTGTTTGTGACGTTATTCATGGGGATTACCTACTTTATTCGTCTATTATCGATGTGTAATCGATTAAATTTTTATTGTTTTTCACCTTTTGAGTTAAAACAATAGTATTCAATTTGACGTGATTGACGCTATGTAAAACGAGAATCACGTCTTTATATTACTTAAGGAGCTAATAAAAGGGACTAATAAACAGCGCATTAACTATGCTGTTAATTGCAATGTCACTTTCATTGATTGAATTAAATCTTCGTGCAATGTTCGTAAACCCGATACATCTTCAGGCATCAATAAGGCTTGATAGGCAATGCCGTTGAGTGATGCATTATATTGTGCGGAAAATTTACTAGCGTTGTCATGGCAATGGCTTAACGATGCATCATCTAAAATCCATTGCGTTAAGTCTTTTTGACGACGTTGATGAATATTTACAATCACTTGTTTTACTTCATCGTGAACACTGATTGCATCGAACCATAAAATATAAAATGCCTTTATATTGTCAGAATTACGCTCAAACATTTCTGCATATTTTAGTGTGGCTGCCGATATCGCATCGAAACCGGTTTTGCCTCTAGTCGCTTCTTGTAAATCACGTAACCAATATTCACTTAAGGCATGTAGCACAAAGGTAAATAAACCCGCTTTTGATCCAAAACGATAGCCCGCTAATCCGCGACTGTATCCGGCTTTTTCGCCTACGTCTTTGAGTGTTGTTTTTTCTGTGCCTTTTTCTAAAATTAATTCTACTGCAGCCGCGAGCATTAATTTATCCGATAAATCACTGCGCTCTTGGTGTGTCATACGTTTTTCTGCTGGCATAAATCGACCTTGTTGTTTGTTCTACGCTATTTGATACGATGCTTTATTGGATACCTTACAAGACACCTGAGGATATATTAGGCGACATCATAACTGATCAACAGGAATACTAAAGACGCTCTCGGCGGTAACTTCTATCATTTGCAAATAAGCCGCGGCACGAGGTAATACTTGCTGGCAGTAAAATCGTGTAGTAGCGACTTTATTGTTGGCAAACTCAGCACTTATATCTTCATCGCCATCGGTAACCGCTAACGCAGCACGACACATTTGCCATGCACCAAACACTGTGCCGGTTAGCATCATAAAATTCACTGCAACCGAGCCGGGAAAATCCGCGTGCTCTGTTGTGGATGACAAAATGTAATTCACTGCGGTTTGCAGATTATCTACACCGTTTTGTAACAAGCTCGCCATATCGGATAGTGATTCATGATTCGATAATTGCGCCACCACTTCTTGTATTTCTGCTATAACAATCGACATGGCTTCCGCCTTATCTCGAAGTAATTTACGACCGATAAGATCATTTGATTGAATACCCGTTGTACCTTCATAAATCGTAATAATACGCGCATCACGATAATGTTGTGCCATACCGGATTCTTCGATAAATCCCATGCCACCTAAAACTTGTACACCTAAACCAGTGACCTCTTGAGCAATTTCTGTTGGCCATGCTTTGACAATAGGCGTAAGTAACTCTAAGCGTTGTAAATAGTATTGCTGTTGATTTGTATCAGGGTTGTATTTACTGTGGTCATAGGCGGCAGAAGTCACATAAGCAATCGCTCTACTCGCTTCAGTTAGGCTGCGCATTAGCATCAACATACGACGAACGTCAGGGTGTTCTGCGATAGAAACACTACCTTCGTGGCCTAATTTTTTACCTTGTTTACGGTTAATGGCATAATCCACCGCGCCTTGATAAGCCCGTTCAGATAAGCCAACGCCTTCCAGACCCACTTCTAATCGTGCATGAATCATCATAGTGAACATGCAGGCCAAGCCATTATTTTCTTCACCAACAAGGTAACCCACTGCGCCGCCATTATCACCAAAGCTCATCACGCAAGTAGGACTCGCATGAATACCCATTTTATGTTCAACAGAAACCGGCTTGGAATCATTTAACTCGCCTAGGCTACCGTCTGGATTAACGTGATATTTAGGCACTAAAAATAAAGAAATACCTTTTACCCCCGGCGGTGCATCGGGTAAGCGTGCGAGAATAAACTGCACGATATTATCAGTCATATCGTGATCACCCCACGTAATAAATATCTTACTACCGGTAATCAAATAATGATCGCCATTACGCTCTGCTTTAGTTGTCAGTGCCGCTAGATCTGAACCTGCTTGTGGCTCGGTTAGCAGCATAGTGCCTGTCCACTCACCGCTGACCATTTTTTCTAGATAGGTTTCTTTTAGCGCATCGCTACCGTGTGCCAATACGGCATCAATACCGCTGGCAGATAGCATAGGACAAAGCGCAAACGACATATTCGCACTATTCCAAAATTCACTTGCCGCCATATGTAATGAAAAGGGTAAGCCTTGCCCACCATATTGTTCTGGTTGAGCTAGGCCTAACCAACCGTTTTCAACAAACTGTTGATACGCCGCAGCGAAACCCGGTGCAGACTTTACATTATCATCAACAATAGACACTCCCGCTTGATCACCAGACCAATTAATGGGTGCCAATTCTTCTTGGGCAAACTTAGCGGCTTCTTCCAAAATGGCAGACACCATATCTGGGCTTGCGTCTTCAAAGCCGGGTAGCTTTTCCAATTCGGAAAAATTCGCTAAGTGTCGTAAAACAAAATTTACTTCATTTACTGGTGCAAGATAAGTTGTCATAGTCGTCTCTACGGAATATCAATTAATTTTTGTTAAGCAGTTCAGTCAATAAAATACGTTACGGCAAGGTCGTTATGACAAAGTAACGGCATGTGGTACGAACCGTCCTTTTTCATTTTTTTCTACTATCGCTCGACATACTTTTTCATCGTGAGTAAAAAACAAACTACCTTCGCGCTCAATGAGCTGATTGAGCAGTTGTATTTTTTCGTCAATCACTTGTTCTGGATAACGGTCATATCCCATCGTAATAGCGTGATGAACCCATGCCATGCCGGGAATTAAGTCGGAGCAAAACACCATTGGTTTTTTGTTAAAATCAATCTCCGCGAGCATTAATCCGGGGGTATGTCCTTCCGAATAATGAAAGCGCATACGCCCTTGCAATACTGGGTGAGTTTCACCTTCCACTAAAAATAAACGACCGCTCTTTTCTAACAGCTCAATCATTTCTGGAATATAAGAAGCGCGATCTCTTGCATGGGGATTTTTCGCTCGCTGCCATTGTGTTTTAGAGACAAAAAATTCTGCTTGAGGAAAGAGTAGCGATAACGGCTTATCTTTTTGCCATGCACTTAAAATACCGCCAGCATGGTCAAAATGTAAATGAGAGAGAATAACGTAATCAATCGTATCGTGGGGGCAACCTAATTTCTCTAGGTTTTCTATCAATACATGTTCAGTTTCTTGCACAGCAAAGCGATCTTTCATTTTTGGATCAAAGAATGCACCTACACCGGCCTCAAACAATGCGGTTTTACCATCATCGTATTCCACTAATAGTGCTCTAGTGGCAAGGTTGATACGATTATCAGCATCAGGTTCACACCACTGTTGCCACATTGCTTTAGGCGCGTTGCCAAACATGGCACCACCGTCTAGACATTGTGTATTACCTTCTATTGCAAAATATTTCATATTATCTCTGTCATTTTTTATTCATGAAATTAATGTTAGTAAGTAATCATTTTAAAAATCAAAAACTATTATTTACCCGTAAAATTAGCCGATCTTTTGTCTAAGAAAGCATTCACGCCTTCTCGCATATCCTTTGTGCCAAACAATGTGCTGAATGCTTTATTTTCAAGCGATAAACCTTCTACAATATTCACATCACTGGATTCATTGATCACTTTTTTAGAAGCTGCAATGGCGAGCTGACCATTCTTCATCGCTTGTAACAAAGTGGCTTTAGCTGCGTTTAGCAATTCCTCTTGAGAAGAAAATGATTGCACTACGATCCCCAAGTTAACTGCTTCATCTACATTGATGTTTCGTCCGGTAAATACGAGCTCTTTTGCTTTACTCGCCCCGATCAATCTGGCTAATCGCTGTGTCCCACCAAAACCCGGAATCAAGCCTAGTTTGGTTTCGGGCAAACCAAATACAGCATTGTCACTGGCATAAATAAAGTCGGCAGCCATTGCCATTTCAAAACCACCACCTAGTGCAAAACCATTCACTGCCGCAATAACAGGAATGGGTAAGTCTGCAAACAACATTGTCGTTTTATGACCTAGCGCACTAAATGCTATCGCTTCGCTCTCGGTCATGGTACTCATGGCTTTAATATCCGCGCCAGCGATAAAGGCTTTTTGACCTTCACCCGTAATGATTAGTCCTCGAACATTGTCTTCAATAGCAGAAAGACAATCCACAATATCAAGGAAAACTTGTTGGTTTAGTGCATTGAGTTTATCTGGGCGATTAATGGTTAATAAACCAATACCCTGCTCTACTTCAAATCGGATGGTCTGGTATTTTTCAGTATTGTTTTCTTTAACATTAGTATTCATAAAAACCTCGTCCTGATTTACGACCATAACGACCAGCTGATACATATTTTTTCAATAAAGGACAAGGTCGGTACTTAGTGTCTCCCAATCCTTCATGCAATACTTCCATAATAGCGAGACAAGTATCTAAACCTATAAAATCAGCAAGTTCTAACGGCCCCATGGGTTGATTAGTTCCTAACTTCATTCCAATATCGATATCTTCAACGCTAGCGACACCTTCATAATGCGCGTAAACCGCTTCGTTAATCATGGGCATTAAAATACGATTAATCGCGAAACCAGCGACATCGTTCACCTTAATAAAGGTTTTCCCCATACGAAGGGACACTTCTTCGACTGCATCGAATATGGCATCACTGGTTTCTAAACCACGAATACCTTCCACCAACTTCATCACTGGCACGGGGTTCATAAAGTGCATACCCACTACGTTTTCTGGGCGGTGAGTGACCGCTGCAATTTCTGTAATGGATATCGATGACGTATTAGTCGCTAATATGGCGTCTTTTTTAGCAATCTCATCTAGCTGCTTAAATATCTCAAATTTTATTTTTTTATTTTCTGTCGCGGCCTCAATTAATAAATCGCAATCAGATAAAGCGGCTAGTTCGGTAGTTGAAAAAAGTAGGCCCATCGTTTGATCGACATATAATTGATCCCACTTTTCTTTTTCAACACCGCGACCCATTTGTTGCTGAATAAAATTAATCGCTACTTGTAGCCCATCAGCATCTACATCGTAAAGACATACTTGATAACCACTCATGGCTGCTACCTGAGCAATACCTCGACCCATTTGTCCAGCACCTACTACACCTATTTTTTTTATATCAATCATTTCTCACAACCTGTTATATTTACTTTTTTATAAACATTTATGTCATTTTTATACAACTAACCGCATTACATATTGGGGTAATTAGGGCCACCGCCGCCTTCTGGACTCACCCACGTAATATTTTGTGTAGGGTCTTTAATATCGCAGCTTTTACAGTGAACACAATTTTGTGCGTTTATTTGCAAGCTAGGCGTTGAGTCTGCTGACAACTCATCAACAATAATTTCGTAAACACCGGCTGGACAATAGCGTTGTTCTGGCGATGCATATAATGCAAGATTATGACTAATTGCTTGCTGTGAATCTGCTAATTGCAGATGACAAGGCTGATCTTCTTCATGATTGGTATTGGATAAAAATACGGATGACATTTTATCGAAACTCAATACACCATCTGTTTTTGGGTAGCTTATTTTTTTACTGGCAGATGCCTGTTTAAGTTGATTGTGATCAGGCGTTTTATCTCGAAAGGTAAAAGGTAAGTTGCCGCCACATAAATTTTGATCGAAAAAGTTATAAGCGCCACCAAGGTATGTACCTAACTTATGTAAGGCCCCGCCGAAATTACGTGTGGAATATAATTCTTCATATAACCACGAAGCTTTAAAATTAGTGGGGTACGCCGTAAGTTCGGCGCCACCTTGATCACCTGAAAACAATGCTTCCGCCACCGTCTCTGCCGCAATCATTCCTGATTTCATTGCCGTATGAGAACCTTTTATTTTAGCGACATTCAATGTTCCAGCATCGCAACCAATCAACAAGCCGCCGGGGAATGTCATTTTAGGTAAAGAATAAATACCCCCTTTAGCAATAGCGCGTGCACCATAAGAGATACGTTCACCGCCTTCTAGCACGCGAGCAATTTCTGGGTGATGCTTAAAACGCTGAAATTCATCGTAAGGACTAAGGTGTGGATTGCTATAATTAAGATCGGTAATTAATCCAACAGCAACCTGATTATCATCACCGTGATATAAAAAGAAACCGCCACTAGCACTATTTTCTTTTAGCGGCCAACCAGCGCCGTGTACAACTAAACCCGGGCGATGCTTATCAGGATCAATAGACCATAATTCTTTAATCCCTAAACCATAATGTTGCGGATCCGCACTGGTATCTAAGGCGTATTTTTTAATCACTTGCCTGCCTAAATGCCCACGACAACCTTCAGAAAATAGTGTGTATTTTGCATGAATGGCCATACCCGGTTCAAAGCTGGATTTTACTTCACCACGACTATCACGCCCCATATCACCAGTGACTACTCCAGCCACACGATCGTGCTCGTCATATAAAATAGATGCCGCGGCAAAACCCGTTATCACATCCACCTCTAATGCTTCTGCTTGCTCTGCCAACCAGCGGCATACATTACCCAAGCTCACAATATAGTTGCCATCATTGTGTAAAGTTTTGGGTACGAAGAGTGTAGGGATTTCGCTACTGCTACGTTCATTAGAAAATAAAAAAACTTCGTCACGGGTGACTTTGGTATGCAATGGTGCGCCTTGCTGCTGCCATTGAGGTAATAGCTCGTCCAGTGCGCGAGGTTCAAATATAGCGCCTGATAAAATATGAGCACCTACTTCCGAGCCTTTTTCTAAGACGCAAACGGATAACTCGCTATTATTTTTAATCGCTAACTGGCGTAATTTTATGGCAGCCGACAAGCCCGCTGGACCAGCACCCACGATACAAACATCATATTCCATGATTTCTTGTTCATGATCTTGCATATTTTCACCCGTTATTTTTTTATCTTTTGTCTTTTATCATTTTTTCTATCGCAATATTGGCTTATCAAATACATTAAGTAGCGACGGGTAAACTCTCAATAGCAATTGCGGTGGCTTCGCCACCACCAATACATAAGCTTGCCACGCCTTTGGTTTTTCCAGTACGTTGCAATGCATGTAACAATGTGACGATAATCCGCGCACCCGAAGCACCAATGGGATGCCCTAGAGCCGTAGCGCCGCCATTGATATTCATTTTTTCTGACGATAGCTGTAGTTGCTGACGAGCAGCTATGGCGACCATAGCAAAAGCCTCATTTACCTCAAATAAATCAACATCATCTAGAGACCACTGAGCCTTCTCCATGAGCTTTTTCATAGCGCCTATTGGTGCATGAGTGAACTTCTCTGGGGATTCCGCATGGGTCACATGGGCTTTAATTATCGCTAAAGGCGTTAACCCTAAAGCTTTTGCCTTCTCATGGCTCATTACCATTAATGCAGCAGCGCCATCCGATATCGAGCTAGCATTGGCGGCGGTGACTAAACCGTCTTTAGCGAAAGCGGGTCTTAAGGTTGGGATTTTTTCTGGCTTGGCTTTTGGTGGCTGTTCATCGGTATCAATAACCGTTTCGGATTTTCTGGTTTTGACCGTCACGGGAACAATTTCTGCACTAAAATACCCGCTCTCTATCGCTTGCTTTGCGCGGCGTAATGATTCGATCGCATAATCGTCCATTTGATCGCGACTGATACCGTCTTCGGATGCATTAGCATCCGCAAAACACCCCATTAGCTTTCCATCGTAGGCATTTTGTAAGCCGTCGTAGAACATATGATCCAGCATTTCGCCATGTCCCAAACGCTGTCCAGAACGAGCTGTTGGCAGCAAATAAGGCGCTTGCGACATACTTTCCATCCCACCGGCTACGGCTACATCAATACTGCCTGATTTAATTTGATCAAACGCTAACATGACCGATTTCATGCCTGAGCCACAGACTTTGCTAATGGTGGTACAAGGTGTCGACGTCGGTAAACCAGCACCTAAAGCTGCCTGTCTCGCAGGTGCCTGTCCTAGGCCAGCACTAAGCACATTACCCATTAGCACTTCATCAATACTGTTCATCAACTCTACAGAAGTATCGATTCCACCTGCTCGCTCAACTACCGCCTTTATGGCAACCGAGCCTAGCTCGGTAGCAGAGACTGTACTTAACTCACCCTGAAACCCACCCATTGGGGTTCTTACTGCACTCACAATAACGACTTCATTAGGCGCAAAGCTCGAAGATGATTCTGTAGAAAGAGACATAAAATTATTACCATCGCTGTTTAAAGTTATTTCAATAAGAAAAGATTAACTTAATTGCTTGCTGCAAGCAAGTAAATTGAGATAAGATAAATCCAGCTGCTGAAAAGCAACTTACTGATGATAAAAAAAGGCAACAAAGAGGCAACCATGAAAATTCTAGTAGCAGTTAAACGGGTGGTAGACTACAACGTCAAAGTCCGTGTTAATGCCGACAATAGCGGTATTGATTTGGCCAACACTAAGATGTCGATCAATCCTTTTTGCGAAATTGCGGTAGAAGAAGCATTACGTTTAAAAGAAAAAGGCTTGGCCGATGAAGTCATCGTCGTATCCATTGGATCGAGAAAATGCGAAGAACAACTTCGTTATGCGATGGCGCTAGGCGCAGATCGGGGCATTTTGTTAGAAACTGATTCCACCCCCTCTTCCCTCTACTGCGCTAAGTTACTGAGCAAAATGGTTGAAAAAGAAAACCCCGGATTAATCATTCTAGGTAAGCAATCAATTGATAGCGACAACAACCAAACAGGACAAATACTTGCCGGATTATGCGGCATAGCGCAAGGAACCTTTGCATCAGAACTCACTATTGAAGGCGGCCAAGCGATTGTTACACGAGAAGTCGATAGCGGTTTACAAACCCTATCCCTAACACTACCCGCCGTTATTACAACAGATTTACGCTTAAACGAGCCCCGCTATGCAAAGTTGCCACAAATAATGAAAGCCAAGAAAAAGCCTTTAGAGACCCTATCTGCCGAAACGTTAGTAGCACCCTTCGCACCACAAGTGACAACTCAGCGAGTAGATGCGCCAACACAACGAAAAGCAGGTAGTAAAGTCGCCAACGTAGAAGAGCTTATCAACAAACTAAAAAATGAAGCGAAGGTGATTTCATGAATATTTTAGTGATTGCAGAACATAATAACCAACAGCTTTCCAGCGCGACCTACAATACCATCACTGCCGCTTTACAATTAGGCTCTACCGATATTCATCTCTTAGTTGCAGGACATGAATGCGCACCAGTTGCACAACAAGCCGTAAAAATTAACGGGGTTAGCACCGTTCTTGTTGCAGACTTTTCCGCTTACCAACATTTTTTAGCTGAAAATATTGCACCATTAATTCGCGACATCGCACAAACACACTATAGCCATATTCTTGCGCCAGCCAGCACCAACGGAAAAGATGTTTTACCCCGCGCTGCAGCCTTACTCGATATAGAACCCATATCAGAAATCACCAGTATTATCTCGGCCAATACATTTACACGCCCTATTTATGCCGGTAACGCTATTGCTACGGTGACCACTAACGCACCTATTATCGCCATGACAGTACGCGGCACCGCATTTGATTCTGCTCTAACTTCTGAGGAAAATGTAGCCACAATCGAGACAATCAGTATTCAACACGACAAGCAATTATCGAGTTTTGTGAATGAAGCCTTATCCCTTGCCGACCGACCCGACCTTGGCAGTGCTAAAGTGGTCATCTCTGGCGGACGCGGCATGCAAAATGGTGAAAATTTTGCGTTACTCGAAAAGATAGCCGACAAACTTGATGCCGCTATTGGCGCATCACGAGCAGCAGTTGATGCCGGATATGTAGCTAACGATTTACAAGTAGGACAAACCGGTAAAATTGTCGCACCCGATCTGTACATTGCCGTTGGTATTTCTGGCGCCATCCAACACTTGGCGGGCATGAAAGACAGTAAAATTATTGTAGCGATCAACAAAGACGAGGAAGCGCCTATTTTTCAGATAGCAGACTATGGGCTTGTAGGTGACTTATTTGAAATATTACCAGAAATAGAACAACGACTATAATAAACACTCTCGCTTTAATGAGGGCTTAGACATGACGACATTAATGAACGAGCTGATGAATTTATTATCACTCGAACAAATAGAAGAAAATATTTTTCGTGGAAAAAGTCATAATGTCGGAACAGGAATGGTGTTTGGCGGACAAGTATTAGGACAAGCCATCAGTGCCGCACAAGCAACCGTGGATATTAAAAGAAAAATACATTCGGCTCACGCGTATTTTTTACGCGCAGGTGATTACAATGCCCCCATTGTATACATGGTGGATGTCAGCCGTGACGGTAGTACCTACTCCGCTAGAACAATATCTGCCATTCAACATGGAAAGCCTATTTTTACTATGATGTGTTCTTTTCAGTGCGCAGAAGAATCGGATTTACAGTATTCAAAAAAAATTACCTTACCTAGCTTTGATAAAGCATTTTATGAAGAGGTAAATTTAGAGCACGAATCATTAGAACAGCGCAGTGTACGTAGTAAAATTTTGAACAACCAACCTTTTTGTCTTCGTTTTCCAAAAGAGGATAACGAAAGTACAGAAACGGTGGAGAGTTACTGGATTAAAACAAACCAAACTCTGAATGAGGATCCTTTATTACATCGATCTTTACTCGCCTATGCTTCTGATTTTCGCTTACTAACGTCGGCCTTACGTCCAGTTCATTACCGCTATCGACTTAAAGAAGTGAAGCTAGCTACTCTTTGCCATAGCATTTGGTTTCACCGAGAGTTTCGCATGGATAAGTGGCTATTCACTAAATGTGACCCATTATCTGTATCAAATGGTAGAGGCTTAGCTAAAGGCAGCATTTACAATACCAACGGAGAATTAATAGCCACAACAATGCAAGAAGGCGTTATTCGTAAATTACAAACACCTTATAAATAATGCATAAATTTTATTAAATAATCGCTTAAAAAGATTGTATTTGATGACAAAAACAATCGTTGCATAACACATGAAAATTGCGATATATTGATTTTATAAAAATTTTGTTGATCCAAATATTTTTAACTACGCAAGCATTAACCTATTTTTTTGTAATCCAAAAAAACAGATTAGGCTTAACATAAAAACACAGAGTATTGTTTGGCAATCCCAGCAATATTAACGTGAGAAAACACTATGAAGAAAACACCTTTAAGCCTCCGTGTACCTGAGCCACTCACACGGCCAGGAGACGCACCAGACTTCTCCTACGTACAGATTCCCCCTGCCGGAAATGATAAAAAACCAGCACACAATGCACCTGTCAGCGAGTTTAACGACTTATCAAAAGGCATTATTCGTGTATTAGATGACGCAGGCCACCCTCAGGGAGAATGGCAACCTACTGTCAGCGCAGACACTCTCATCACAGGATTAAAAGCGATGGTAAAAACTCGCGCCTATGATGATCGAATGATGCTAATACAGCGCCAAGGAAAAACCTCTTTCTTTATGAAGTCCACCGGTGAAGAGGCCATCAGTGTGGCTCAAGCCATGGTGTTAAAACAGGGGGATATGTTTTTCCCCACCTATCGACAAGCTGGGCTATTAATCACTAACGAAATGATTCGCGGCACAGGCTGGTCTACCTTCGACATGATGTGTCAGGTACTGTCTAATTCTGGTGACAAATTAAAAGGCCGCCAACTCCCTATTATGTACTCATCTAAAGATGCTGGTTTTTTTTCTATCTCTGGAAACCTAGGCACGCAATATACTCAAGCAGTTGGCTGGGCAATGGCATCGGCCATTAAAAAAGACAGTAAAATTGCTAGCACTTTTATTGGTGACGGCTCTACAGCAGAAAGTGATTTTCATGCGGCACTCACCTTTGCCAGTGTTTACAACCCACCCGTTATTTTAAACGTGACCAATAACCAATGGGCAATTTCTTCATTCCAAGGAATTGCTAATAATCCAGAAACCACCTTCGCCGCCCGTGGAGTTGGTTATGGCATACCATCTCTTCGTGTAGACGGAAACGACTTTCTAGCGGTATATGCCGCATCGGAATGGGCCGCTGACCGCGCACGCAACAACTTTGGTCCTACAATAATCGAATGGGTTACTTATCGCTCTAGCGGCCACTCTAGCTCCGATGACCCGTCAAAATATCGCCCTAAAGACGAAGAAAAAGCATGGCCATTAGGCGATCCTATTGACCGTTTAAGAGAACACCTTATTTACTTAGGTGAATGGTCGCAAGAACAACACGATGCATTAGAAAAAGAGATGAAAGAAGAAATAATGGCCTTATCAAAAGAAGCTCAAAAACTAGGTTCGCTTACTGACCTACCCGACTTACCAATGAAATGTATGTTTGATGATGTCTACAAAGATATTCCCCCACATTTACAAAAACAAATACAACGCATTGAGAGAGGGGAATAATCATGGCGACTATGAATATGATTCAAGCGATAAATTCTGCTCATCACAACGCAATGGAAACCAATGAAGATATCGTCGTATTTGGTGAAGATGTTGGTTATTTTGGTGGTGTATTCCGTTGCACCGAAGGCTTACAAAACCGTTTTGGTAAGCAACGAGTTTTCGACTCCCCTATTTCTGAGTGCGGCATTATAGGCACCGCAGTCGGCATGGCCGCTTACGGTCTACGACCTGTGGTAGAGATACAATTTGCCGACTACTGCTATCCCGGCTATGACCAGCTCGTTTCTGAAGCTGCTCGTTTAAGACATCGTTCTGCTGGTGACTTTACTGCACCCTTAACCGTACGTATGCCGACCGGTGGTGGCATCTTTGGCGGACAAACTCACAGCCAAAGCCCTGAAGCGCTGCTTACTCACGTGTGCGGCTTAAAAACAGTAATTCCATCAAACCCCTATGATGCAAAAGGCCTTCTCTTAGCCGCTATTGAAGATGATGACCCTGTCGTATTTTTAGAGCCAAAACGTATTTATAACGGCCCATTTGAAGGCTATCACGACCGCCCTCTTACCCCGTGGTCAAAACACCCTGATGGTGAAGTTCCAGAGACTCATTACACCATACCTCTTGGCAAAGCTAAGATTTCACGAGCAGGTAAAGACGTCACCATTTTGGCTTACGGCAATATGGTGCACGTTGCACTTGAAGCCGTAAAAGTGTCAGGTATTGATGCAGAAGTCATCGACCTACGGACGCTCTTACCTTTAGATATTGATACGATCGTTGCTTCGGTTGAGAAAACAGGGCGTTGCATTATCGTACATGAAGCAACACTTACCAGTGGTTACGGTGCAGAGCTTAGCGCGCAAGTTCAAGAAAATTGTTTTTATTCATTAGAAACACCTATTCAACGCATTACTGGCTGGGATGCACCTTATCCACACAGCCAAGAATGGGATTACTTTCCTGGGCCGGCGCGTGTTGCCAGAGCCTTAGTTCGCGCGATGGAGGCCTAAATCATGACATCCTTAATTATTGAACTACCCGATATTGGCGAAGGCATCACAGAAGCAGAATTATCAGAATGGTCTATCAATGTGGGCGACACCATTACTGAAGACCAAACTTTAGCCGTGGTCATGACTGACAAAGCTGCAGTAGAAATCCCCTCACCCACTGAAGGAACAGTCACTGCTGTTTTTCATGAAGTCGGTGAAATTGTTGCTGTAGGCTCAACGCTAATAGAAATACAAGTTGCTGAAGGAAGCGGTGTAGAAGTCCCATCGCAAGCAAACCAAGATGCCGTGGTTGAAACAGAACCTAATAAAAATACCAAGACACAAGCCAAGGAAGACACTGTCACACAAATTTCAGCCACACGAGTCTCAGCCACACACACAACAGCTACACAAGCTCAGCATCAAGATAATACCGCCAGCAACGTAGCGATTATTAATGACAAACCACTTACTTCACCGGTTGTTCGACGATTAGCTCGCGAACACAATGTGGATCTACGAACGATTAAAGGCAGCGGAAAAAACGGGCGAATTTTAAAAGAAGATTTTCTGCAAGCCGTTAGCGGCGACACTGCAACAGAACAGATAAATACAACTAGCCAAACCGCTTTAGCAACATTAACAAAAGATCAAATTACTGTAACAAAAATGATCGGCATGCGACGTAAAATTGCCGAAAAAATGCAGCAGTCAAAACGTAACATTCCTCACTTTACCTATGGTGAAGAGATTGATATGACAGAGCTTGAGAAATTACGAGCGCATCTAAATAATCATCGAGAGGAAGAGCAACCCAAGTTAACTTTATTACCCTTTTTAACCAAGGCAATATTAAAAGCATTACAAAAATACCCACAAATGAACTGCCGATATGATGAAGACGCAGGAGAGATAAATACTTATGCTAATGTTCATCTCGGCATTGCTGCACAAACCAACATGGGCTTAGCTGTACCGGTAGTACACAATGTACAGCAATATAATTTATGGGAATGCGCTGGTGCTATTAGTGACCTCACTTCACGTGCAAAGATGGGCAAAGCAACAGCAAAAGAAATGTCGGGATCGACCATTACGATTACCAGCTTAGGTGCTATTGGAGGTATTTTTAGCACTCCTATTATTAACCACCCTGAAGTTGCTATCGTCGGAGTGAATAAGCTGTTTGATAAACTGGTCTTAGATGAGGGTAACATCACCACAAAAAGGTGTATGAATATTTCAGCGTCTTTCGATCATCGCATTGTCGATGGCGTGGAAGCCGCTGAATTTATTCAAGTGATTAAAAAATTCTTAGAGAACCCATCTTTAGTTATTATTTAATTGTCATTTTATAGCATGTGTCGCTATTGTTTTTGAAAATAGCACTTCAAAAATGATGGCAATGAAAATAGAGGTCGTTAGTCTACTAACGACCTCTATTGACATTAACAACATTACCTTAATCTTATTCATCACCTACCCATTCTAATCAGCGCGTTGATAATTATGACAAGCCCCCCAATATGGTCCCCCCAAAATACATCATCTTCCCAAATGGCTAGATTTACACGTCATATTGAAAAAAAGCATGGCGTAAAGTTACCGACATATGATGAATTACATCAATGGTCAGTCGATCATAGCGCTGAGTTTTGGGAAAGTATTTGGCAAGATTTTTCAATTATTCATAGCCAGCCATATAACACGGTCATAAAAAATGGGGATGCATTCCACAACACACAATGGTTTGTGGGCAGTCGATTAAATTATGCAGAGAATTTATTACGACGCCGTGATGAACATATTGCCTTAGTCGCGTATTTAGATAACGGGCAGCGAACCAGTATCACTTATAAGGCACTTTACGAAAAAGTAAATGCGCTAGCTCATCACTTTAAAGAACAAGGTATCACCGTCGGTGACAGAATAGCTGGAGTTGTTGCCAATACCATAGAAACCGTTATAGCCATGTTAGCAACAACAAGTATTGGGGCAATATGGTCTTCTTGCTCTCCTGACTTTGGAATATCAGCATCACTAGATCGCTTTAGTCAAATACAGCCGAAGATATTGATGGCTGTTGATGGTTACTATTACGGTAGCAAAACGATTGATTGCATTGACAAGGTAGTTGCATTACATGAGCAATTAGCCGTTACCCAGACGATTGTTATCCCACTGCTTAACAAGCAAAATGAACACACACTCGCTAACCATAAAAGCATTATTACTTGGCAAGCAATAATGCAGAAAAATACCGCGTCAGAATTAGTATTTGAGCAGCTGCCTTTTAACCACCCTCTATTTATTTTGTACTCTTCTGGCACAACAGGAAAACCAAAATGCATTGTTCACAGTGCTGGTGGAACATTAATACAACACATTAAAGAGCACAGATTGCACACCGACTTGGACGACAAGGATGTCATTTTTTACTTTACGACCTGTGGCTGGATGATGTGGAACTGGCTAATTTCTTCACTTGCTTGTGAGAGCACGATCGTTCTTTACGATGGTAATCCTCTTGTTACTGACAATGTATTATTGGATATTATCGATAAAGAAAAGATTAGTGTTTTTGGCAGTAGCGCTAAATTTTTTGATATGTTGAATAAAAAAAATATTTACGCCAACAAAAATCATTCACTGGATTCACTAAAAACAATCCTATCCACTGGCTCACCATTAGTGGCAGAGCGCTTTGAATATATTTACTCTAGCTTTAAAAAAGACATTTTATTAGCATCAATATCTGGCGGCACAGATATCGTATCCTGTTTTTTGTTAGGCAACCCAACCCTTCCCGTTTATGCCGGACAATTACAATCGGCAGGGTTAGGGATGGATGTCCAGATTTTTAATGAACAAGGTGAATCTATTACACAAGAACAAGGTGAACTCGTTTGCACGCAGCCCTTCCCTTGCTGCCCAATTGGTTTTTGGAATGATGAGAATAATGAGCGCTTTATCCAAGCTTACTTTTCACGTTTCCCGAACATATGGGCGCATGGTGATTATGCAGAAAGAACGGCTCAAGGAAATTACATTATCTACGGGCGTTCAGACACCGTACTGAATCCTGGCGGAGTACGTATTGGCACAGCAGAAATATATCGTCAAGTAGAAAAAATAGCATCTGTTAAAGAATCTATTGCTGTAGGACAGCAATGGGACGATGATGAGAGAGTGATTTTATTTGTTGTCATGCAAGATAACGTCACCTTGGATAGCGCTATTATTGATTCCATTCGCGCCATGATCAGAACTAATACTACGCCACGGCATATGCCTGCTAAAATACTTCAAGTGAGCGACATTCCTAAAACGCATAGTGGGAAAATCACCGAAAAAGCAGTCAACCAAATTGTTAATTATAATGAAAAAAAAATAGGCTTGAGCGTGGATCAATTTATTAGCAATATCGACACTATACAAAACCCAGAATCACTAAATGCATACATTAATAGACCTGAATTACTCAGTTGATCATTCAGGTACGATCCACGCTATCCATACGATACATATTATCCACATTACTAGCGATTCGTTTTAGCGTTAGCCACTTTTGATTGATTCGATTTACCCAAGATAGAGGAAATAAGATTGCCTACCGAAATAAGTTTTTCTAGATCAATACCTGTTTCAATAGACAAACCATTTAGCAAATAGACTACATCCTCTGTCGCTACATTACCTGATGCACCTTTCGCATATGGACACCCACCTAATCCGGCAACCGAGCTATCAATCGTTGTCACACCCCATTGTAAGGCCGCATAGATATTGGCTAGTGCTTGGCCATAGGTGTCATGAAAATGCACTGCTAATTTGTCAATGGCTATTGTAGAGGTCAACACTTTTAACAAACGATTAACATCAGCAGGAGTTGCCACACCAATAGTGTCGCCTAACGAGACTTCATAACAACCCATACCAAGTAATTGCTCAGACACATCACGGACAATAGCGGCGTCTATAGCGCCCTCGTAAGGGCAGGCAACCACACACGAGACATAGCCTCTAACGGGAATATCATCTGCTTTAGCTGCTTTGATTACGTCACGAAAGCGATGGAGACTTTCCTTAATAGAGCAGTTGATATTTTTTTCTGTGAAGCTTTCGGAAGCAGCACCAAATATTGCCACCTCATTGGCACCGGCTTGTATTGCTCGCTCATAGCCTTGTAGATTCGGCACCAATGCACTGTAAATAGTCGCTGGTTTACGTTGAATGCGGGTAAAAACAGCCTCTGAGTCCGCCATTTGCGGCACCCATTGCGGGTTAACAAAACTGCCAGCCTCGATATGAGAAACATTAGCCTCTGCTAAGCCATTAATTAGGGCAACTTTATCTGCCTGCTCAATCAACTGGGATTCATTTTGCAAGCCATCTCTGGGGCCTACTTCCACTATTTTAACTTTGGAGGGTAAAGCCACAATCAACTCCTATCACTGTGTATTTTTCAAATTGAAATTTTAAAAATCATACGTTTTTACACTACACTTTTTAATTAAAACGTTTCAAACTCTAACAGTAGCTGACCCGATGCAACTAGATCACCACTAGCATAATGAAAGCTCACAACCTGACCATCATCTGGTGCAGTAATACTGTGCTCCATTTTCATTGCCTCTACAATCATTAACACATCACCCTTACTCACTCGCATATTAGGCTTTACTATTAGAGAAACGACGGTTCCATTTAATGGAGCAATAACACCATTACTGGCATTCACCTCTTCACTGATGGCGGTGAATTTATCCGTAATAAACGCACCGTCGTCCGTGTAAAATCGATACTGTTCTTCGCTTTCACTCACTTTACAAAGCATAGTTTTGTCGCTTAAATCTAACTGTAATATGTCTCCGTCTAAACGCGCAGATATAACGGTTATTACCTTTTCTTGAGAAAGTCGAACACTATATTTTCCTTTACTAGGTGAGGTATTAATAGCAATATCGTATGTATTACCGCCCATAAATACGCGCTGCAATTGTGTATTTTTTTGGTTTAATCGTAAGCAGTCAAGATCATTCCAAGGAGAATAGTAAGAGGAAGAAAATATTTCATTACGATTTAGAACACTATAAATACTGTGCAAAAGCAATGCTGTTTGCTGGAAATCCTCTGAAGTATTAAATAGTTTATCACTGTGTTTCTCTATAAACCCCGTATCTAAATCAGCTGATAAAAAATGAGGATTAACACTTAAGTTATACAAAAAATGTAAGTTAGTTTTTACACCCGATATATAGCAATCACTGAGTGCGCTCTGCATTTTAGCTAAAGCTTGCTCTCTATTTTCACCCCAAGTAATCAGTTTAGCGATCATTGGATCGTAAAAAACACTAATATCGTCTAGCGCTGTCACACCTGTATCAACACGAATATAATTGTTTTCAATGGGCATAGAAAAATTCGATAACAGGCCACTGGCAGGTAAAAAATCATTATCGGTGTCTTCGGCGTATATGCGCGCTTCAAAAGCATGCCCTGTTACTAACACATCTTTCTGTTGCAAAGGTAAAGCGTCTCCGTTCGCCACATTAATTTGCCATTCAACTAAATCTTGCTGTGTCACCATTTCGGTCACAGGATGCTCTACTTGCAAGCGTGTGTTCATTTCCATAAAGTAAAATGAGCCATCAACATCTAGTAAAAACTCTACCGTACCCGCACCGTGATAATGAATTGCTTTAGCGGCTCTTACAGCGGTTTCACCCATTTTTCGGCGAGTCTCTTCGGCAATATTTGGTGCAGGTGCCTCTTCAATCACTTTTTGATGTCGACGTTGTACCGAACAATCCCTATCCGCCAAATAAACCGCATTATCATGTTGGTCACAGAATACTTGCACTTCTACATGTCGCGGGCTTGTTAGGTATTTTTCCACTAACATATCATCATTGCCAAATGATTTTAACGACTCTCTTTTAGCCGCTTGCAGCGCTTGATCAAATTCATCTTCAGACCAAACTTGGCGCATACCTTTGCCACCACCACCCGCCGATGCTTTTAAT
>AEVK01000056.1 GCA_000209515.2 gamma proteobacterium IMCC1989 | reverse complement strand
CGATACTTTCCCATGTATCACCTGATTGAACAGCATAATAAGCCGGAACAGTTAACACAACATCGTCGTCTACTAAGACACTAGGCAAGCCAGTAAGGCGAACCCCTTCTGCCAGTGCAGGACCCCCTAGCACAGCCTGAAGCTCGTCTGCGCCTTCGCTAGCACCATAAAGTGTTTGGGCGATGCTGGACCATGTATCACCTAGCTGGACAACATAGTAAGGGGGAACATCTTGCACTACATCATAAGTGACGCTCAACTCAGCAGGGAGCTCAAATTCGTTAATGACTTGACCTGCATCTAAACTGAGATTATTTAAAGCGCCACTTAAAGCGTTGGCTGTATTGACATCACTTTTACCGTAAAGCCTGGTCGCAAGTGACACCCACGTTTCAGCCGTTTGAATATTGTATTCAAGGTAAGACGCAGCATTCAATGTCGCGGGAATATCCGTAAGTATTGAGCCTGATATTAAGGGTGGGGAATTTAGAGCATGCTGTAACTCTGATGTTAGGTCGGAAGTGCCGTAAAGGTCTAATGAGACACTTTCCCACGTAGCGTTTTCTGGAACAGTGTAATAAGACTGGGGACGATAAACATCATAGAGCGTACTAGGAAAATACCCATCTATAGTCTCACCTGGAATCAACTCATCCGGCTTATTCCAAGTAAACGTATGCGTAAAAAATGTATTTAGTAATTCGCCGGCTAAACCACTATTTCCATATACTTTGTCTGCAATAATTTCCCAAGTATCTCCCGCTTCAATGGTATACCTGAAAAACACCGTTGATACATTAGTAGCATCTGTTGGCATCACCAAAGGTAGCCCATAAATCTTTGTACCTGGAGCTAAACCGTAATGTCCAAAGGCAGACTCAACCCCATTAACTACACTGCTAGTACCATATAAGGCCAAGGAAATAGTCTCCCAAGTATCTCCTTCTTGCACTTCATAATAACGACTTTCTGTCGGCATATAATTGTCATAAGTGATGCTATCAGGAAAACCACTTAACCTAGTTCCGGGAACGTCTAACTTAGGATCACCAAAAGCAAAGCGTAATTGCTGACCCTGCCCGACAATATCAGCAATCTTTGATTCGTCAATGCCATATAAGTGTGATGCTATTTTTGCCCAGCTATCTTTTGATACGGCGGTGTAATAGTCATAACGCTCACCGGAAGTAGTTACGTTATATCCTTCTTCTAAAGCAACCGGCAAATTAACTAAACGACCATCTGTTGGAAAACTCCTGCCATAAAGCTGACCTAAGCTGGACTGAAGTGCGAACGCTAAAGAACTATCACCATAGAAGGTTTCCGCAATACTTTCCCACGTATCCCCTACTTGAGTAGCGTAGACACTATCGCCGATAATATTATGGAAATTTGCTTGATAACGAAGGTTATCTTTCAGAGTATAAGTACGGGACTCAACGATATCCGAACCCAAATTATTAAGTCTAAGAAAACGGCTAGACGACCCACCAACGGAGGTTATGTAACTATCATTACGGGTATAAACTTGGATATGATCATTAGGGATATTAATAACCGAGGAATAAGACAGGTTATCTGTTAACACGCTATATTCTTGCCCTACAGCGCTACTTAGCTCCTGTTTATTTAGCGCACTAACTTGCGTTTCCTGGCCAGTAACTTCCGACGTATTTAATTGCCCATTAATTAGGTCAAGCGTTTGCGTGCTTGGTATTGTTGTACTCAATGAGGAAGAATCTAGCTGATGATCGTTAGACTGGGGAACATCTCGGTTTGTTAACAATTGCGCATCATTT
>AEVK01000057.1 GCA_000209515.2 gamma proteobacterium IMCC1989 | reverse complement strand
ATAAATGACCGATTGAGTACGTTTTTAACGTAGCATGGGAGCAAAATGGCTTTCGTGCAAAGGTCTCAGTATATAGCTAACAACTACCTTTACCTTTTGAGTACACATTATGTCTACTGTTCTTAGCGTCAACATGAATAAAATTGCCTTATTGCGTAATTCTCGTGAGGGTAACTATCCTAACGTTGTCTCATTTGCCGAGCGGGCGATTACTGCAGGCGCAAAAGGCATTACCGTACATCCTCGCCCGGACCAACGACACATTCGCCCTAGCGATGTTGAACAACTCAAGCACCTCACGGATAAGCATGACGGTTGTGAGTTTAATGTGGAAGGCAACCCGTTTGAAACATCCCTGTCAAACCCATCAGCAAGTAATGGCATAGACAAAGAATATCCCGGTTTTATGGCGATCATTGATCGCATTCGTCCCGATCAAGCCACTCTCGTACCCGACAGCAACGACCAACTCACCTCTGATCACGGTTTCGATCTAAAAGAAGATACCAGCGAACTGGCCATCATTATTCAGCAGCTTAAACAATGGAATGTCCGTGTGAGTTTATTTATGGATCCAGATATTGAGCAAATAGATCTTGCTAAAGCCATTGGCGCAGACCGCATTGAGTTTTATACCGGCCCCTATGCAGCAAACTTCAACACCGAAGAGCATCAAGCAACCGTCAACACCTACCGTAAAGCAGCGCAACATGCTCACGCTATAGGCTTAACCATTAATGCTGGGCACGACTTAAACCAAGCTAACCTAGCAGGATTTTTGACCATTGCCCCTATTGCCGAAGTCTCTATCGGCCACGCACTCACCGTAGAATCGTTACTGATGGGCTATACAAAAACCGTAGAAGCCTATAGTAAAATTTGTCAGTTCGACTACACTAAGTAGTAACAACAACGATAACAAACTAATCGCAATAACTAATTAGTCATACCTAATAATAAAAACCAATAACAGAGCTCTAGCGGAGACACTCTATGCATTCTATTCTTGTTACCGATTATATGGATCACAACCCTCACGCCATTCATGCTACTACCAGCATCAAAGAAGCCGTCACCATGATGCTAAAAGAAGGCGTTATTGGTGCCCCAGTAGTGGATAAAAACAACCAGCTGATTGGCTATTTATCCGAGCAAGATTGCGTGAAAGACATGCTCAATGATGCGTTTTATTCAGAAGAGCCCGGCCCAGTATCCAGCGCTATGCAAACCGAAGTCGTGAGCGTAACACCTGAAACTAGCATTGTAGAGATTGCACAAACCATCATGACTAACCGCCCCAAAAACTACCCTGTAGTAACCGATGGCAAACTCGTTGGTCTTATCAGTCGCAGCGATGTATTACGTGCATTACTAGAGCACGAAGAAGACGGGTATTTTAGTAAGCCCAAAGTAAAGTAAAGTAAAGTAAAGTAAATTCGACTTCTTTTCTACAAAACGTTCATGGGTAAGGCGCGACGAACACTATCATGTCGATTTTTCTATCCCATGCAAAAGTTAACATCACACAAAAAAGACGATACAGTAAATACAGTCACGCGCGACTTTTTTCACTGTATCATCACATCTTAACTAATCACCTAAGCGGTTTTAACCGTATCTAAATGATCCAGCCCAAGGGTTTTAATGACGGTTCCTTGCACTGGCACAACAGCATCATTAATCGTATCGGCACCAAAACTATTACCGACTACCGTACGGATGTCGCGCTCACCTTTAGGTGTATCCATTAAATTAACAATCGCTTGCGCCACATCATGTGGGTTAGGCGCATCAACCGATTCAAATACCGACATAAAATGCTCAAACATAGCGCCGGGAATATCGCCAATACTGCCGTAACTTTCCATGCAATCGGTATCCATTGGCTGAATAACACTGTCGTACATCTGAGTTGGATACGCACTCGGCTGTACTAGAACCACATCCACACCAAACTGCGACACTTCGTAACGAAGGCTATCGGTTAGAGCCTCAACAGCGTATTTACTGGCACCATACATACCAAAGAATGGAAACGTCACTCGCCCTAATATAGACCCTATATTAATAACTAAGCCGTCACCCTGCGTACGCATAAGAGGCAATACTGAACGCGTGACCCGATGTAGGCCAAATACGTTAACGTCAAATAGCGCTGCCATTTGTTCCGTCGAGAATGCTTCGGTTATACCCGCAGAAGCAACACCCGCATTATTGATTAACACATCTACACCACCTGCTTTTTTCTTGATTGCGTCAACGGCTAGCGTGATTGATTGTTGATCTGTCACGTCTAATTCAAGAACATGCACCCCTTTGGCTGTTAGCTCGCTAGCGCGTTGACTGTTTTTCCCCAATGGATCGCGCATAGAAGCAAACACAGTATGCTTTGCGTCATTAAGAGTGATCGCCGTATCACGGCCGAAACCAGTAGAGGCGCCAGTAATAAGTATAATTTTGGACATGTGAATTCCCTAAGTAATATCTGTATTAATAGTCCTATCACCGCCATAACACGAGAACTGCGCAAGAGTTACATAAGAATTGCGCAAGAGGTGTACCCAATCATACGGCGGTGCAGGTCGAGGAACAGATACTGACATATACCCTTAATGCAAAAAACAGTATTTAATTCAAAAGATTTGTGCCTATAATTCACAAATGAATCATTTACCCAACATAGAACTATTCGTAAAAGTCGTAGAAGAAGGCAGCTTTTCCGCGGTCGCTCGCTCACTGGGAATTAGCCCATCTGCAGTATCCAGACAAATATCCCAGCTAGAGAAAGAACTAGGCGGACGCTTATTTCAACGCACCACTCGCAAGCAAAGCCTTACCGAAGCAGGAGAGGTATATTTTCAGCATGCATTACAATTAGTTGAGGATATAGAGGTAGCAAAGCTCGCCGTGAGAGGCCTAACAGATAAGCCTTCTGGCAATTTACGCATTACCGCCGAAGCTGACTTTGCACTCGCATTTATTGAGCCTATCTTGCCGGATTTTTTAGCGCTATATCCTGAAGTACAAATATGCCTGCATATGAGTTCCAACCTGCAAGATTTGATTGATAACAACTTAGACTTAGCTATACGCGTCGGCCACTTAAGAGACTCTAGTTTAACCGCACGCAAACTGGCAGATAGCACTTCCGTAGTCTGTGCAAGCCCCGCATACCTCAAAAAATATGGCGAGCCCACCCATCCTAGGGACCTTAAGTCACATAGCTGCCTCTCTTTTAATACACAATTAGGGAGCAATTATTGGCGATTCGAGGCAGAACAAAAACCAATCACTGTGCCAGTCAGTGGGCGTTTAAACGTAAACAGCGTATCCTTCCTGCGAAAAGCAGCACTCAACGGCCTGGGCATCATTTTGATACCCACATGGGTGATACGCGACGAACTGACCCAGCAACACCTAATACCTGTACTGCAAGACTTCCCACTCATCCCCCACAGCACACCCATTAATGCCATATTTACGCACAAACGACAGCTCGCACCCAAAACACGCGCGCTAATTAACTTTTTGAGCGAACGAATACGAACCATCTAAATAATATCGACTCTCATAAGAAAATATTAAACAGGCTTACAACAGACAAGACTATTGAGAAAAATAAAAACACATGTAGTAATCTACCATCATTTTCCCAATAAATTATGTAGACTTCCATTAATCATATTCAACATCTAATGTGGTTAATCGATTCCCAACCTTGGCGCAAGTGATTGAGATGCATTCACCATTGGCATTAGTTATCTTAATGCTCGGCTCTAACGACTTTCAATGCACGCACGATAATAATGCATGGCTGTCAGCACAGGGCGTAAGCAAGCTTATCGATATTATTCGACAAGCACCAATAGACCCGACTATGCCTACCCCCGAGATAATGGTGATTGCTCCCCCCGCCATCATCCACCCCAAAGGCGCTATCAGCTACAAATTTAACGATGCAGAAAAACGCAGTATCGGATTTGTAGACGAATTAACAATCGTAGCTAAAGAGCGCAAAGTATTATTTTTTGATGCTGGAAAAATAACCGACGCGAGCGCTGTTGATGGCATCCATTTAGATGAAGAACAACATTTAGTATTAGGGAAAGCAATAGCCAGCGTGGTATCAGAAAAAGTGGCTTTAGAGTAAGCTATTATGATTTTTTAAATACCTTTTTTAAATACCATGCATTTATCATTCAACAGTCATAATAAGGAATATTATCAATGCTAGACACACAGACTTGGATAGTATTTATTTCTTCGGCACTGGCCTTAGCTTTCGCTCCCGGACCTGGGATACTCTATGTGCTTTCCCGTACCATATCCGGCGGTCGATCCGCAGGAATCGCTTCTACAGTAGGTTCAGCAGGTGGCGGGATGTTACATGTATTTGCTGCCGCTATAGGCGTTTCGGCACTACTAGCAACCTCTGCCATCGCCTTCTCTATCGTCAAATACTTGGGTGCAGCCTTTCTGATTTATCTTGGTATCACGATGCTTATATCGGCACGGAATGCGAAACAATCCGACACGGCTGAAACAGAAGCCGAACTAAAAAGTGAACAAAAAAACCAAAAGAAAAAGAAAGAAGAATTTAGGTCTTTATTTTATCAAGGTATGATTTCTGAAGTACTCAATCCCAAAACAGCCGTTTTTTTCTTGGCATTTATCCCTCAATTTGTCACACCAGAAACTGGGAATGTTTTTAATCAGTTTTTAATACTTGGCACTATTGTGGTTATATTAAATACCCTTCCCGACTTTTTAATATCCTTTTTCTCTAAGCCTATAGAACGCTTGTGGCAAACAAGCTTAAGGTTTAGAAAGGTACAACAAGCCACCTCGGGTGCATGCTTAATTGGACTAGGAGCATATTTAGCGCTATCAGAAACCGACAATCACTTGGCTGAAAAAGACATTAACTAAAAAAATAGAATATGAAATCCTTTGTGAACCGCCTACATTAATAAACTCTTGGAGCATTCGACAATGCTAACGGATAACATAAAAACCTCTATCGATGAAAGCATGCTTTGCTGGTTAGCAACAGCCGATAACAATGGCACGCCTAACTGTTCACCGAAAGAAATTTTTACTTATCATAACGACTCTCACCTTCTTATCGCTAATATTGCTTCACCCGAAAGTGTGGCAAATATCCAAGCCAACCCTGAAGTCTGCGTGAGCTTTGTTCACGTGTTTAAGCAGAAAGGATTTAAAATTAAAGGACGAGCAATTTATACTGATGCCAATAACGAAGCCTTTCAAGAACAAATAACATTAATACAGGCTTTAGCCGGAGATAACTTTCCCATTAAAGGCATTATCGTGATTGAAATTTCTAGTGTTAAACCGATTATAGCCCCCGGCTACTATCTAACACCCGGCGCAACAGAAGAAAGCCAAATAGAAGGTGCAAAGCGCACATATGGCGTAAAATAGCTCATAGAATAAAATACCCTCTCAATAAAAAAGGCCGTTGATTAACGACCTTTTTATCCTCTATTAGTTTTTCTGAATAAAGCATTAAACACAGTATTAAACAGCGGTTCGATAACTGTCTACCTCTTCGTGATGCCCAATAAAACCATCAACACTATCTAGCACCTCATCATTAAACTCCGGCGTATTATAAGGGTTCACCGCCTTTCTTTTACGATCTTGCAATCGGTCAAGCTGCCGGCTAATTGCCCAAGAAGCTCGACTAGCCGCGATGGCAATGGCATCGTACATATCTTCTGCGGTTTCTTGGATAACTAATGTGCGGTTACCGTCGGTTTTGACGACTATCTTACACTGCATATCTTCACCACCCCGTGGGCCGTTAATATCTTGCAATGTAACCGAAATTTTTGGCGCTTGCTGGCGATAGCGAGACAAGGTTTTTTCTAGCTTCGCGTGTACATAACCTCGCAATGCGGCAGTTAAACGAAAACTTCTAGCTTGTATATTAATAGACATAATTTTCTCAACCTCGATTTAAACAGTGATTAAAAATTTACGCGCTCTGCTATCCATACTCAGAGTATTTATTCTGAGCCCAAAAAAGATAATCAAGCCAATTTACGTAAATGTTCTCAATACATTCCTTTCATGTGTGAGCGTTGCTGCACCCACAAACCTACTGTAGCAATTAGACATAATAAGAAAAAATCGTTTATTATAGACAGCATCCATCGAATAATACGAACTATTGCCTACCATATTAACCGCGAGAACTACCATGTCTAGCATCGTCAACTTCAAACATCTTCATTACTTTTGGACGGTTGCCCACCAAGGGAGCATCGCTAAAGCCAGCCAAATGCTCAATATCACTCCACAAACTATCAGCGGGCAGCTTTCATTGCTGGAAGAGCGCTTTGGTAATCCATTATTTGAAAAGGAAGGGCGAGGCTTAAAATTGACCGATATCGGCCAACTCGTACTCACCTATGCTGACGACATCTTTGAGCTAGGGAACGAACTCAGTAATGTATTGCGAGGAGAGTCACTAGACGGCCCTACCAAGCTCATTGTTAGCTCGGCTAGCGGCCTACCCAAGACCATCGTTTACAAAATCATCAAGCCGGCTTTACGACTGCCTAACCCACTGAACCTAGTGAGCCTAGAAGGTCCAATCAAATCTATTCTGGCCGATCTAGCCGTGCATAAAGTCGACTTAGTATTAAGTGACACACCCGCCACCACCACATTGCATAACAATGTGTACAACCACTTTTTAGGTGAATCTGGATTAAGCTTTTTTGTAGCAGATAATTTGCGGGAACAATATGCAAGTAACTTTCCCGAATGCCTGCACAACACTCCGATGTTATTACCTACGCGCCAATATGAAGTGCGCAAGCTAGTTGATCGCTGGCTAAGTGAAAAAAATCTAACGCCCAAAATATACGGCGAGTTTGATGATAGCGCGCTGATGAAGTCATTTGGCAAAGCCGGTTTAGGCGTGTTCTTTATGCCTTCAACCATTGAAGAAGAAGTCTGTCGTGATTTGAACGTGAGCGTTATTGGTCGAACACAGGAAGTCAAACAAAGATTCTACGCCATTTCTGCTGAACGACGAGTAAAAAATCCAGCGATCACCGCTATCTTCGACTCAGCAAGGCAGGCATTGTTTAATGCTGAATAAAGCAGACAACATCACGCATTAGCTAACTTCACCGCTCGTTGGGTTAACAGCATCACTAGAATAACGGAGAGGCCGAATACATATAAGCCCACGTGTACCTCTACGCTTGCTAGCACACTCAATTTTGACGCGACAATTAATACTGCCACCACCATCACATCTAACATCGCCCAACGACCGTAATCGTGCATAAGCTTTATATAGCGGTCAATTGTGGGTGAAGAGTTGGAAGAAGAATTTGGTGAAGGATTGGGTGAAAGGTTGGATACAGAACTATTCCGGCGACTAAAAATCACTTTATACAAGCAATACATTTTTGCTAACGGCAAAACAATACTAAACAGAAAAACCGCAACAAACAAAACCACCTGCCCATTCGACAGCAACGCAAAAATACCCGACAACAGCGAATACGTTGTCGAGATCACCACCAGTTTAGACACAGTAATTAACGGGAGCGAAACACCTAGCACCAATAGTATGGATGCTAGGATAAATAGTAACTTGGAAGAGAGTAGAAAACGTTTCATTTTTTATAGTTAAAATGTAAGCGCCTAACCAGCCACACCCTA
>AEVK01000058.1 GCA_000209515.2 gamma proteobacterium IMCC1989 | reverse complement strand
CGGCGATCATATGATCGCCGTTATTGGTTAAGTCATTGATAATAGAAGATCTATTAGATCTCCACCCCCAACTGATTTCCCTCATAAGCAATAGCGATAAATTGAAGTTCCTGACTACATCCACCCTGAGATTTACCCGTCATCAAATTAAACTCCATTCCATGTGCCGGACAACGTAAGTACCCATTATTCATTGTTGCATGGGTTAACGGAGCTTGCTGATGAGGACACGTATTGCGCAACAAATAACAGCGCCCGTTGTCTTGTACTAATAGCAGTGAATGCCCATTAACCGTAAAACCTCGTTGATAGCCATCATATAAATTCATCAACCGTTCTAGCGGGTAAAACATCAGTGTTCTCCTCATACTCGTTAAATCAGTCACTTACTCAACTACTTTTAATGCCCTGAGCATATCTAAAAATCGCCCATTCAAAAGCCTTTCCAGTATGCTACTGATATCGCTTCAGTGAATTTCGACCTATTTTTTGGTAAATGGATGACTACAGGTGTTATCTTTTAAAACTTGGCGGTAAACTATCATCTGTGTTTTATAAGTTGTTGACTATGCCCACAGTTTCTACACCCTACCATATTATTTCTATCCCTTACCATACTGATAGCACCGTGCTATTTAACCGCATTAGAGCCCTGCCCTTTGCTTGCTGGCTAGATAGTGGCAAACCTAAAAGTTATTCTGGTAGGTATGACGTGATGACTGCACAGCCAAGTCGCCGATGGGTAACAGAAGGGAGTAAAACCAGTATTATGGATTATCACTATGCATTAGAGAATGGCAACGGTGATTATCAGGAAACAACTGCAAATATAACCGATGAAAACCCATTAACAATTATTAACCAAGCGAGCGAACAGTTAGCCAGCAACTATCAACAGAATCATTCCTCTATTGATGGAGCATTTGACCCCTCTCTTGATCTACCTTTCACAGGTGGCGTAATAGCGTATTTCAGTTATGAACTCGGGCGACAACAGGCCAACATTCCACAATTATCGCCTAGTGATTGCGATCTACCTGAAATGGTTGCGGGTTTATATGAATGGGCCGTTGTTCAAGATCATCAAATACAAACTAGCTATATTGTTGCATTACCTGATTGCGATACCGCGGTTATAAACGCTGTCAAACAGCTTATGGCTACTCATCAGGCAGATACAATTACAGCTAAAGATGTTGATGGAAATAAAAACGCTACTCACTCATTCTCCATCGACAAGCTCAGTGCAAATATCACTAACGCTCAGTACCGTAGAAAACTCTCCACCATCAATGACTATATACAAGCTGGTGATTGCTATCAGGTAAATTTTGCCCAGTGCTTTAAAGCAAAATATAAGGGTGATCCTTATATTGCTTACCTAACACTACGACAAGAAATGGCATCTCCGTTCTCTGCCTTTATGGATTTAGGCGGTAAAGCGATACTATCACTATCACCCGAAAGATTTTTACAAACACAAAAGCAACACGTACTCACCCAACCGATTAAAGGCACTATTGGGAGGGATAACGATAGCGCGGCAGATCAAAAAAACGCGCAAATGTTACAGGAAAGCACTAAAAATCAGGCTGAGAATGTCATGATTGTTGATTTACTCCGTAATGACTTAGGCAAAAGCTGCTCACCGGGAAGTATTCATGTACCTAAATTATTCGCTTTAGAAAGCTTTCCCAATGTGCATCACTTAGTCAGCAATGTAGAAGGTACATTGGAAAATGGCAAAACAGCCATGGACTTATTTGAAGGGTGCTTTCCGGGTGGTTCGATCACTGGCGCACCCAAAAAACGTGCGATGGAGATTATTGAAGAGCTAGAAGATTGTCAGCGTTCTATTTATTGCGGCAGTATTGCTTATATTAACAATAACGGTGATATGGATAGCAATATTACCATTCGCACTATCGCCTGCGATGGTGTGAATCTGTTTTGTTGGGGCGGCGGCGGGATTGTGGCTGACTCCGATATCGAAGAAGAGTATCAAGAAAGCCTAACAAAGATTGATAAAATTCTCGATGTGTTGACAAGCTTCAGCGATTAACAGAAGGCTTGGTGTACTCTTTCATGACAATATTGATCATGACAGTACTCTCCATCACAACACTCCTCATCACAGCACTCTTCATCACAACGTTAACTATCACAACATTACCACAGCGCTCATATGTGGTTTAGATTTCAGCTGATATCTCGTTCACTCGCATTGATTAAAGCACGCTGTAAATTTTCATAACCATACACCGCAGGTAAGTTTGGATACTTTTCTGCAATATATACTGGGGCATTAAATAATATACCCACATCAGCTTGATGTAACATCGTGATATCGTTATAGGAATCACCTGCCGCTAAAATTTTGTAATTAAGCGACTGTAATGCAAGGATAGCTTGTCTTTTAGGGTCTTCTTGCCGCAATTGATAACCGCTAACGCTATTTTCCTCGTCAATTATCAAACGATGGCACAGTAAGGTAGGAAAGCCTAATTGGCGCATCAGCGGTTGTGCAAACTCATAAAACGTATCCGATAAAATCATGACTTGAAAGTGCTCTCGCAACCAATCCAAAAAGGCTATCGCTCCTGGTAATGGTGATAAAGTGGCTATCACGGCTTGTATATCATCAATATTCAAGTTGTATTGTTTCAATATAGACATGCGCTGCTGCATCAAAATATCATAATCCGCTATATCGCGGGTGGTCGCCGTTAACTCGTCAATACCCGTCACTTTAGCAAACTCAACCCACACCTCAGGAACCAACACCCCCTCTAGGTCTAAACAAACAATTTCCATTCAATTCTCGCTATCAGTTATTTCTATAAACATTGACTGCCAATTAATTGCTAAAATAGTCAATCGTTGGGCGTAAGCAGGATACAAAAATGTCTTTATTCCCTATTTCTCTATCATTATAAAGGGAAAGTCTTTTCGACGACGAGATGATTTTGCTATTCTATGGGCAATCAAATATAACCTTGGAACACAAATAATGGCCGTTAAAAAAATTACATTTGTTAAAAAGATTTTTGCTGATGGCTCACCCTGCAAAAAGTGTGGCGAAGTCATGGAAAAAATGGAAGCAGCCAACCAAATGCGCTTTATTGATGAAGTGGTGGTTGCTGATGAGGCCGACGCTGATAGCCTAGGTATGTTACTCGCCAAGCAATATGACGTTAGCAAAGCACCGTTTTTTATCGTTGAACAGGTCGATGGGCAAGTGGATGTTTACACTATCTACTTTAAATTAGTAAAAGATGTACTTAACCACCTCTAATACACTATCGTTTTGATAGTAAAAAGCGTATAGAAGAATAGAACTAGTTTTTCATTGGTTTCCAGTTAGATACCTGCTTGGTAGCCTCTTCCACTTCACAGATCACTTTCATACTTTTAGGCTCTTCACCAACCGATGGTATGGTGACATAGTCTAAAAACACTTTATATTGCTCTAAATGTGGAAGGTAGCGACTTTCGATATGGTTAATTGACCAGCTTTTCCTTGCTGTTTCTTTTTCTTGCAGCGTGTTCTCACAAATTTCTACCGCCTCTCCCATAGAAGCGACATAACCTACACGTGACTTAAACTCTGGAAGCGGTTCTAGGTGAGCGTATTTAATAGCATCTTCAGCGGCTTTTTGTTGTTGCTCTAAGGCTAATTTTTCTGCTGCGATTTCTTCGGGGGTCGGCTGAAAAATATATTCAAGGAAATAGAGCCCCACCACAACGCCACTATTGATCACGATCAAGAGTGCTACTATAGATAAAATAGTGGATTTGCGTGACATAAAACGTTTTCCTACACTGCCAACATGAACTGTTATAAGTGTAGTTAATTGTTTATATTTTGCAGCCCTAATTCATTTTTATTCTGAGCTGAATACTGGATATAAGACACGACAGTGAAATCACTCTATTGAGATCGAAATATTAACCTCGTTTCGCTATTAGCTTCCGTCACTAATAGACCGGAAGCCTCACATGCTGAAACAACTCATCTAGCTCTAACCGAGAAGAGCAGCTATAAGCCTCATCCACCATTGTTCTAGTCAGGTGCGGAGCAAAGTTTTCCATAAACTCATACATAAACCCGCGAATAAACGTACCTCTGCGGAAACCAATTTTGGTAATACTTGGTCTAAATAAATGCCCAGCATCTAGACATACTAAATCACTATCTAACTCTTCATCGTGAGCCATGCTAGCAATAATGCCTACACCTAGACCAAGACGCACATAAGTTTTGATCACATCAGCGTCTGCTGCAGTAAACACAATCTTAGGTGCTAGTCCGCGCTCCATAAAAGCTTCATCGAGCTTAGAGCGACCCGTAAAGCCAAATACATAAGTCACAATAGGATGTTTTGCTATTTCTTCTAAAGTGAGCTCTGACACCTGACACAATGGATGATTTTTTGGTACTACAATACTACGATTCCATTGATAGCAAGGCATCATCACTAAATCACTAAACAACTCCATTGCTTCAGTGGCTATAGCAAAGTCCACTGAGCCCCCAGCAGCCATTTCTGAAATTTGCATTGGTGTGCCTTGATTCATATGTAAAGACACATCAGGATATTGTTCGATAAAGCCCTTAATAATTTTAGGCAACATGTAACGTGCTTGAGTATGCGTAGTCGCTAGAGATAGACTGCCTTTTTTATCATTGCTAAACTCTTGCGCAACTTGTTTAATACTCTCCACCTTACGCAAAATTTCGCCAGTGGTTTGCAAAATTGCTTCACCTGCAGGAGTGATGCGCGTTAGGTGTTTACCGCTACGAGAAAAGATTTCCACGCCAAGTTCATCTTCAAGCAAACGAATTTGCTTACTAATACCGGGCTGAGATGTGTATAAGCTTTGCGCCGTTGCAGAGACATTTAAGTCATGATGCGCGACTTCCCATATATAGCGCAGTTGCTGAAGCTTCATAGCCTTCTCCCCTAGTGTTGGATGTTATAAAAATAGAAGTAAATATTCTTATCCAGAATAGTTTGAATTCGGTATATTTGCCAACATATTTTATTATTTAATTATGATAAACAGTGTTATCTATAACTTTAGACTATATCGTTCATAATGGGAACACCCAAATTACCGAGTGCAATAACGATCAAGCGCACACTGTGCAGATCCTTTACAAGATAAATTATAATGGAAGCAACTTTTTTACTTTATATCATGGCGGGTGCCGTTGTTGGATTAGCCGTTGGCATTACCGGCGTTGGTGGCGGCTCATTAATGACACCTTTTTTATTATTATTCGGCTTCCCACCTAATGTCGCTATTGGTACTGACTTGCTTTACGCCGCTATTACTAAGTCTGGGGGCATTTTCTCTCACCAAAAACAAGGTAATATTCAATGGGACTTAGTTCGCAGACTTGCCTGGGGAAGTATTCCTGCCGCCATTATTACTTCTTTGGCATTACACTACCTATTTGGTGATGCAAACGAATACTCCCATATATTGACTTTCTCACTTGGCATCATGTTGGTTTTTACCTCTAGCGTGTTATTTTTTCGCTCGCGGTTAAAGGTAGAAAACCATAAGGCAGGTGGGCTTCTTTCGTTTGCTCACAGACATACCGCACCTGTTACTATCGTTATGGGAGCAATCTTAGGTGTATTTGTCACACTATCGTCGGTAGGTGCTGGGGCAATTGGTGCGGCAATATTAATGACCTTGTACCCCGCTTTGGCGGCACGAAAAGTAGTCGGTGTAGATATCGCGCATGCCGTACCACTGACATTTATCGCAGGCTTTGCACACCTTTTATTGGGGAATGTAGACTTTGTTCTACTAGGCAGTCTTTTAGTCGGCTCGTTACCTGCAGTGGTCTTAGGCGCAAAACTAAGTACAAAAATTCCAAATAACTTACTTCAGCCTCTTTTGGCATCTATATTAATGGTTCTAGGTATTAAGTTCGTTTTCTTTTAAGGAACCCCTGAGCAGCCTAAATCAAGATGTACTATAAAAGTTACATTCTTGCTTCAGGGCCAGCATACTGCCTTCCCTGCCACAATGGTTCTGGATTAGGATTCGGAATTAGATAGACTGGCCATTTAGAATGCGACAAAACTTTTTGCGGTACGGTTCCTATGTTGGAATCATGCACTTCTGCGGAATGACTACCTAGAATAATGACATCGGCATTAATTTCTTGTGCAGTATCTAAAATCACATCCACTGGCATCCCAGGCTTAACAATTACATTTTCTAAGCGAGGTAAATCAATACCGCCGCTCATAAATTCATCCGTTAATATATCAATCACCTGTGTACGTATTTGCTCAACTACAGAGTCAGTACCAACAGTAGTAATGGCCTTGGTCGTTTCAGGCTTTAGGTAGGTGTGTAATAGCGCGTGTCCTAGTGTACCTAGTGGCTCGACAGCATGAACAACAACCATACTAGCCTGATACTGGCTCGACAGGCTGGCAGCATGTTGAAGTAAGTGTGGTGTATAAATACCTAAATCAACGGCAAGTAGAATTTTTTTAATCACGGTTTATGTCCCGACATCTGGTTATAACGTAACCCAAGGAACAACTATTTAATAAAATAGTGTGCTTCGTAAGCTTATCTGTATTAAAGAATAGCAGTAAGGTTAGAGAACATAGTAGATTTTATAGACAGTTTGGGAATAGATGAGAGGTTCGCTAGATTCAACTGACACGATTAAAAATGCTGAGACAATAAAAGGAAATCCCCTCTAATTATTCGTTAGCAATACCATGCGGTACATGCCCTGTCGCCACCACATGCTCTTTTGCTGATTCACAATGCAAAGCTTGATCATCAAAAAACACATCAGCACCATAAGCTTTAAGGAATTCACCTTTAGACAAGCCACCCAAAAACAATGATTCATCAATACGAATATTCCACGCACGCAAAGTTCGAATGACTCTTTCGTGAGCTGGTGCAGATCGAGCGGTGACCAAGGCTGTTCTAATGGGGCAATCCCCTTCCATAAACTCTGCCTGTAAGTGCTGTAAGGCGGATAAAAAATCTTTAAATGGCCCACCACTCAACGGCTTTTTAGCTGAATCTTGCTCATTTTGTGTAAATGCAGCCAAACCTTGCTGTTTATACACGCGCTCGGCTTCATCCGAAAAAATCACCGCATCGCCGTCAAAAGCAAAACGTAACTGCTTAATCTCATTGCTTTCTTTACCGGCAGGAATAAGAGTGGCCGCAGCAATACCATTATCTAAAGCATGGCGTACGTCTTCACCATCGGTAGATAAGAATAAGTGGCAACCAAATGCACCGATGTATCGATAAGGGCTTTCACCACCAGAAAATGCGGCACGAGATATATTCAGTTGATAATGTTGAATGGAATTGAAGACGCGTAACCCTGTGTCTGCACTATTACGAGAAAGCAAAATGATTTCAACGCGAGGATGACCATCACCCAAGCTATTTAATGCCAATAGCTTTTCGACCAAAGGAAACGCACTGCCGGGTTTCAGCACTTCGTTTTCTCTTTGTATTTGGTATTCCGAATACGCTTTTAAGCCATCTTTGACGTAAACTTGGTGACTTTCATCTAGGTTGAATAGCGCTCTAGATGATATTGCAATAACCAGTTTATGATCAAATTCTTTTGGCATAGAGCCTCTTTTGCTCAGCTTATTGGCTAGGATATGGGGATAAGTGATTAAAAGCGTATTGCTTTTTTAGTATTTTCGCTCAAGCACTTTTAATCACTAAAGGTATGAGTACAGATTAAATAGCTTTTATAGTGCCTTTTGGCAAAACGGCATGTAAAGATACTTTCTGGAACTTGAGCTCTACGTTATTAGATACTTCAAGAACCATATAATCGCCTTCGACCTTAGTCACCTTCCCTAAAATACCACCGGTTGTTAATACCTCGTCGCCTTTTGCAACCCCTTCCACTAATGCCTGCTGTTCTTTTTGACGCTTACGCTGTGGGCGAATGATCATAAAGTACATCAGAATAAACATACCGGCGATCAATAATAAGCCAGAAAAATCTCCACCTAGACCAGATGCAGGTGCAGCGGCTTGAGCGTGAGCTGAAGAAATGAAAAATGACATGCTAACCTCTTATTATCATTAGGAAAATTAAATCACACTCTACCGACTTTATGCATAGCTGGCAATAAATATGAAGGAATAAAAGGAGATTGTAACAAGAAGGAAAGGCAGACTCTAATAAGGAAGTGAGAGCCTGCGAGATGATGCTCTATTTATAAACTATATGCTTTTGACCATAACGCCAACCACATATTCAAATCTATTCAACTACACGTCACTAATGGCTAAACAGACTAGCTAATGACTTAAACAATTAATTAGACATAGTCCCGATAGAGTTTTCGGAACGTACTAGGGGATAAGTCAGACCAACGTTTGAACGCGTTGGTAAAGCTTGTCCTATCAGAGAAATCCAAATAAGAAGACGTCGCTTCAATACTCATTTTTTCAATTAATAAACAATGAATAGCTCGGTTAAAACGTACGCGATCTCGCAAACCTGCATAGTGGACCATTTGAGCTTTCAATCGCCTTTGCAATGTACGTTTTGACATGCCCATACTTTCTGCAACAAACTTTATACCTAACACCTCTCGTCCAACTCGGCTTTGTAAGGTGGTTAGTACCTGACCCGCTGTGCCGTGCATCACTGGAATACGTGCCTGCCCTCTGATTCGATCGAGGTCTTGGTAACCAGAATCTAAGACCTTTTCTATACTGTGCGCATAGTGTGAAGTTGCTGGCTGAGCAACGTTTGCTGCCGTTATCATCTGAAACTCCTTTGCACTCAAATTAACTGCATTAATCCACAAACTTACTAATGCATTAGCTAATTAAATAAACTAACTCCCTTTGATTATATGTATATGCATCAAAATAAACAGGTATAGAAATGACCTAGCCCGAAGCAGAAAATCTTTTAAACACAAAAAAACCTCAAAAAAGATGATTTAGGTGCCAAATGGTGATATCTCCAGTAATAAAAGGAGAGTTTTTATGCCTTTTATCGCTGGAGTTAACAAAGAGTGCTATTAAACAGTATAGAACAATTTTCAACCTACATATTGATCTAAGCAGTCAAGAAGTACATCGTGATGGTTGCTCGTTTTAAACTTATCCATAATGTGAACTAGTCGTCCTTCTTTATTGATAATAAATGTGGTTCGAACGATGCCCATAAACTCTTTACCCATAAATTTCTTTAATGCCCATACACCATATTTTTCAGCAATCGCATGATCTTCGTCGCTGAGTAAATCAAAGTTAAGATTTTGCTTATCTATAAACTTTTGCAACTTAGCTTCTGGATCTGGGCTTACCCCCAACACAACGGTATCACGCGAATCGAGCTCTTTTTGTGTGTCACGAATACCGCAAGCCTGAACAGTACAACCTGGAGTAGATGCTCTTGGGTAAAAATACAACACAACATTTTTCTTGCCAGAAAAATCTTTCAACGCGACTTTTTCACCCTTTTGATTGGTGAGTGTAAATGCGGGTGCTTTATTACCTATTTTGGGATGGCTCATTTGGATTTTCCTTTTTTATATCTGATGTATTACATAAAAAGTGCATTAATGGATATTGAGAGGACGGATATCGAGAAAACAAATATCTAGAATAGTGTAGCAAGTCATCTTGATCCAGTGTGGAGTAATTATACGTCCATAAAAAAACGCGAGACCAGCTCGCGTTTTTTTATTATTTATTGAACCGCATATAACTTACGGTAATAAATGTGCAACTGCATCACGCTCTTCAGCTAGCTCTTGCTCTGTCGCTTTCATTTTCTCAATAGAGAAGTCATTCAACTCAACGCCTTGAACAATTTCCCAGTCGCCGTTTTTACATACGCAAGGGAAAGAGTAAATAAGACCTTCCTGAATACCATAGCTACCATCACTATAAACACCCATGCTAGTCCAATCGCCTTCTGGTGTACCTAACGCCCAATCACGCATATGGAAAATAGCCGCATTAGCAGCAGATGCCGCACTTGATGCACCACGCGCCGCAATAATCGCCGCACCACGTTGTTGAACCGTAGGAATAAAGTCGCCTTCATACCACGCTTGGTCAATCAAGCTCATCGCTTGCTTACCATCAACCGCTGTGTGATGAATATCAGGATATTGAGTGGACGAGTGATTACCCCAAATAGTGAGCTGGGTAATATCATTAATAGAAGAGCCAGTTTTTTGTGCAAGCTGAGTCATTGCACGGTTATGATCTAGCCGTGTCATCGCCGTAAAATTGCGTGGGTTTAAATCAGGCGCATTACGCTGAGCAATCAACGAGTTAGTATTGGCTGGGTTGCCTACAACTAACACTTTAATATCTCGTGAAGCTGTTTCATTCATTGCTTTACCTTGCGCAGAGAAAATAGCTGCGTTCGCTTCTAGCAAATCTTTACGCTCCATACCCGGACCACGAGGACGAGCACCAACAAGCAATGCATAATCTGCATCTTTAAAAGCAACATTCGCATCATCAGTGGTTACCATGCCTGCCAATAATGGAAATGCGCAATCGTCTAATTCCATTGCTACACCTTTCAGTGCATTTAGTGCAGGTGTGATTTCTAACATTTGTAGAATAACAGGTTGATCTGCGCCTAACATTTCACCAGCGGCGATACGAAATAATAAAGAATAACTAATTTGGCCAGCTGCGCCTGTAATGGTAACTCTAACGGGTGATTTCACACTTTTTCTCCGTGATTTAGGGATAGTTTCTAGTCGATATGCTCGTCTAACATTAACTCTATGAACATATATTGATTTACTATTATGTTCATCTAAAAATAAGCCAGCATTATAAAGTGTTTTGGCGTAATTTCATCACTCTTTAGTGAATCTAGTGAATCAATACAACCAACGCACCGATAATTTACTCTAGTCAAATACTGGGCATTATTCAAACACTTATAAGCAAAGTGACTGATAACGTGTCTCTAATGCAGCATAAAGCTTCTCTTTAAAGTCATTCGCCGAAGTATCAATCGTATTGACTAACTCGACAAGGTGTTCATTATCTTCTTTGCCGCCCCATAATTTATGATATGTGCCTTCTTTATAACCATGATCTTGACGGAAGAAATTTAAGACATTTTTACCTACATAACCTGTATAAAGCGCATCAAAAGACATACCTGATGCCTGTAGCATACTGGCGAAATTTTCAATAGAAAATGCTTTTGATACCAACACATCACCCGCAAATAGCTCTACTGATTCGAGAAAGTCACCTGCAGGCTCTTTTTTAAGTGCAGACGATAATTGCTCTTCTATCATTGTGGCTGATGTATTATTAACCAGCAACATACTTAAACCAAAATGCCATATATCAATCACTTCTAATTTTACTTGATCGATATCTGGCGTTTGCTTCTTCCACCACTTCCAACCGTAGTGATCCATCAATTCTGCGCACTCAATCCAAATGGCACGATACCATTCAAATCCCTGCTGCCGCCAATCAGGATGTACCCGTGTATTCATTGCATCTTGTAAATCTAACATTACTTGAATCTGTCTCTGCACCTTGCCGCGCCTCGCTTTTTATGCTGTTCGTTTTTAACGCTTATTATATCAAGCTTATTAGCCAAACTGGTTATTAACATTATATTCGGCGAGTTTATCATGCTTCGATAAACGATGTTATGAGCCAAGTTTAGGTTTCTTTTAGATGCCATATTCAGATGTCATATTAATGTCATACAAACGGGCTATGGTGCAGGAAATCTTAGGATAGATAACAGCAAGGTCATCGCTTATGCGACTACTACAACAAATACATTCCGCGGACTTACAAACCTTTGATTGGTGTTTAAAACGGAAACATCATCAGCACATGGTATCAGCCAGTCGCTGGATATCACGCACCGCTGATGGCTATCTGTACGTTTTCGCAGCGCTGATGGTTTGTTACTTTTCTCGCTGGGATATTTTACAAATCCTTGCATACGCATTTGCCATCGAACGCATTGCTTATTTTTTCCTCAAAAACAAACTCAAACGTAATCGCCCTCCCCAAGCTATTCCCGGCTATCAAAGTATTATCAAACCATCAGATCAATTCAGCTTTCCATCCGGCCATACATCCGCTGCTTTTTTGGTCGCTACGATAGGTAGCGTTTACGATCCTATCTATTGGTTATTGTTAATGGTCTGGGCACCATTAGTGGGAATCTCCCGTGTCATGCTAGGCGTACACTTCCCTACGGATATTCTTGCGGGCAGCCTGTTAGGGTTTCTTATCGCTCAGTTTTGTCTGTATTTTTTATTGCCATCATTCCCTGCACTGTAAAATATTCATACCGTAATCTCATCCTTTCATGAAGAAACACGCATATCAAAAAGAGCCACATATGAAAATACTCTATGGAGTACAAGGTACCGGCAATGGCCATATCTCGCGTGCGAGAGCGATGGATAAAGCCCTTAAAGCTAAGCCAAATATTCATATTGATTATTTATTCAGCGGGCGTAAACGTGAGCAATATTTTGACATGTCACAGTTTGGTGAATTTGCTTGTTGCGCAGGCTTAACCTTTATTACCCGATCAGGGAAAGTAAGCCCTATCGCGACATTGGCGCAAAATAATATCTACCAATTATGGAAGGATATAAATGCCCTAGATCTCAGCCAGTACGATTTAGTCATATCCGACTTTGAACCCATTACCGCATGGGCCGCGAAACGACAAAAAGTCCGCTCGCTAGCCATTGGGCATCAATACGCTTTTTTACACGATATACCTAAGCAAAGTGACAGTATATTTACCAATGCCCTAATGAAGTACTTTGCCCCTACTGATAAGCAAATCGGTCTACATTGGCACCACTTTAATCAAACAATTATGCCTCCGATTATTGACCTTGAGCATCTCACATTAGAAAAGATAGATAATAAAATCGTGGTGTATTTAGGGTTTGAAAAAACCGAAGATGTGATCCAGCTCTTACAACCATTTACCCATTATGAGTTTTTTATTTATAGCCCATCCATTACACAAAAAAGTACACAAGGCCATTTACGCTTACACCCCGTTGACCGTGATGGCTTTAAGCATGATTTACATTCTTGTAATGGCGTTATAACGAATGCAGGTTTTGAATTGGCGAGTGAAGCTATTAGCCTAGGGAAAAAGATACTAGCCAAACCTTTACTCGGCCAGATGGAACAGCTTTCCAATGCCTTTGCTCTAGAAAAGTTAGATTTAGGTATGACAATGCCGCGACTCGATCACGGTATCGTTAAAGAATGGTTAGAGAATATTGAAGGCAAGCAAGTAAATTACCCCGATGTGCCTGCCGCACTAGCGCAATGGATAAACAACGGAATGACACAAGACACACAACAGCTCGCCAAAAACTTATGGGCAGAAACACACTCACCCGATATTAGCGGTTTTGCAAACTGGCCTTAGCTTTAGGGAATAGTCTATAGAAGTTATTGGTTGTGATCGCCGCCAGCTCTTCAAATGAAATACCTTTTAGCTCCGCTATATATTCTGCAACATCACGTACATATTGTGGCTCATTAGATTTACCACGGTGAGGGACTGGTGCTAAGTAAGGTGAATCTGTCTCGACCAACAAGCGATCCATTGGGATTTGTCTGACCACCTCTCGTAATTCATCGGCTTTTTTAAACGTCACAATACCTGATATAGAGATCATGTAGTTCATCTCAATCGCCTGCCTTGCCATCTCCCAACTTTCGGTAAAACAATGTAGTACACCGGCTGATGTTTCACTGCCATATTCTTTAATCAACCGTAAGGTATCTTCTCTTGCATCGCGAGTATGTACGATAACAGGTAGCTGTGCTTTAGCCGCTGCCTGTAGATGCACGATGAAACTTTCTTGCTGTAGCGACTTATCGTCTTCACTATAATAATAATCTAAACCGGATTCACCTAAAGCAACCACCTTAGGATGCCTAGACCATTCAATAAGATCGTTTTCGGTCGCTAAACCCTCTTTTACATCTAACGGATGTACACCCACAGAAGAAACCACTTGTGGATACTTCTCCGCAATCTCAACAACCGCTTCTCGATTATTAACGCTGATACCTACACATAGTAATTGCTGTACGCCGCGAGCTAAGGCGGCATCAATAGCGGAAGATAATTGATTATCGTGATTATCTAGATTTAATCGATCAAGATGGCAATGGGAGTCTACTAACATAACAGTACTTATATAAAAGAAGATTAAGATGAATAAAGTTTACTCATACAGAGTTACTCTATTATAGAGGGGAATATTATTATAAAGGGAAATATTCAAGTGCAGCTTAGATGGCCTTAATTAACAAGCGCTATCACATCGTATGTGTGGGGCGATCGGATTGTAAAATACCCACCAAATATTTTTCGATAATATCAACCACATTCCCTTCTTTTTCAGAAAATTGTACTCCAATACCTGCCGCACGATTACCTTGCGCGCCGCTAGGCGTTAGCCAAATCACTTTACCTGAAATAGGAATTTTATCTGCTTCGTCAATGAGTGCTAATAAAACAAATACTTCATCCCCCATCCGGTATTTTTTCTTAGTAGGGATAAATAAACCGCCGTTTTCAACATAAGGCATATAAGCCGCATGAAGGTTAGCCACATCCTTAATAGATAGAGATAAAATACCTTGACCTGCACCACCTATACTGAATCCACTCATCGCTTTATTCTCTTACCTTAACTTTTTGCTTATTAGGTTTTTACTTATCACTTATTTATTATTAGATTACTTATGAACGCTGAACAATGATTTGCCAATCTAATAGTAACTCTTCTACTAAAAGCTGCATATTTGGGTTAGCGCCACTTAGCTGCTGTTGACGTAATGCCAGTAGTTTATCACTAAATTTGCACAACCATTGCTTATTAAAAGTTCGCCCTGCGTATAATATTCGAGCAACTCCCTGACTCACACTCAAGCTGTTTTGGTGAGTACTACTAACAGCAGAATCTTCTTCAGCTAAAGACGCTTCTATCGCAGCTTCAGTCAATATACTGTGAATCAATTGTAACCACCAATCCGTCAAATGATTAATACTCAACGGTAGCCATTGATTTGCCATGCTCACATCCGGTGATTCTGGCGTGGTAGATGGGTTGGAAAGGCGCTCTAAGATACTGATAAATACCGTCAAGTGATCGAGGTAATCACCTTCCACCATATTTTTTGCAATCAGTGGTGCACCGCCTGACAAACGTAATAAGGTGCTCGCATCCTCCACCTGCAGTTGTTGCAACCACTCAAGAGCAACATCTGTGCTAGGAGATGCCAACGGCAATAATTGGCAACGACTACGAATGGTCGCCATGACCCCACTCAGTACATGCGTGACTAAAATTAGTATCGTATCGCCCGCTGGCTCCTCTAAGCTTTTGAGTAATGCATTCGCCGAGTTAATATTTAACTGCTCAACCGGCCCTAATAGCACAACCTTCTTACCACCCTGCTGAGAAGTTTTAGCAATAAAGCCAGACAACTCCCGCACTTGGTCAATCTTAATTGCTTTGCCCGGTTCGTCAGGCATACACCATTTTTTATCGGGATGTGTGCCTGCCAGTCGCAATTGGCAGCTGCGGCACTGACCACAAGCTAAATCTGCTTTTGGACTGAGACATAGTAAATAATCCGCTAACGATTCAGCAAAATGCCACTTGCCAATACCCTGCTGTCCAGAAAGCAAAAGCGCATGTGGCGTCTTATCTTGCGCAATTTGCATCTGTATCCTCTGCCATGCTTGTTGCTGCCATGGGTAAGGAATGGAAGAGGTATCGGTATCGGCAATCGTGTACTTATTAGTCAATTCTTTTTATCCACATCATTTTACGCCTATTTACGACTATGTCTTCAGCGCTATTCGACACTACATAGCTCAACGCCTTAACTAAACTTACTTAATTCAACTTTCTTAAGTCAACGTACCTTAAATCAACTTACTTAAACCTACTTAAACCAAGGTAAAGCCAATTACATACATCAATATTAATTGTATATGCTACCATTTTATCCCTTGGGCTTATATGCTTAACACTTATACTTAAAGAACCTCTGAACACTGCCACACATGCGTTTTATCGGATATCCATATCATCGTGCAACACATTTCTGTACTCTACGAAGACCCTCACCTACTGATTGTCGATAAGCCAGCAGGCTTACTCACTGTACCGGGGCGCGGCCCCGACAAGCAAGATTGCCTCATACACCGCATTGTGGGGCACGACAGTATACAAAACAATACTGAGCAACACTGGGAAACCGCACGTATTATCCACCGCTTAGATATGGCCACCTCGGGTATTATTGTGATTGCCCTTGATCACCCCGTGCAAGCCGCAATGGGCAAACTGTTTGCCGAACGACAGATTAATAAATCGTATACTGCTGTAGTTGAAGGTAAAGTCAGACCAACAGCAACAATAGAACTTCCTCTCATTTGTGATTGGGATAACCGCCCCAAACAAAAGGTCGACCACGAACATGGCAAATACGCTAAAACAGAATTAGCGCTGATGAGCTACTGCGAACAAAACCATACAAGTCGAGTCGCACTAACACCATTCACCGGGCGCTCCCATCAACTTCGCGTGCATATGCTAGCAATAGGTCATCACATATTAGGTGACTTTTTTTATGCCCCCGAAGATATAAAAAATAAAAGCTCTCGCTTGTTATTACATGCAAGCGCCATTGACTTCATTCACCCCATGACACAAGAAAAACTATCGATACAATCTCCCGCGCCGTTTTAAAACAGCATTACTGCCAATATTTATCCGTAATAAGCTCTTAATCATAAGCTCTATGCAGCATCACTGAACTTACAGATTCAAATATGTCTGATAAGACAACAATAATATAATCAAGCAGGCTTATTTTATGGACACCCTTCAACTATTAGCTAGTCAAATTATTCAATGGGGCGCATTAACATTAATGTTCATTATAGGTTTGGGGATAATTTATATCGCCACTATTTATGTCATTGATAAAACGCAAACTGAACAGACTATCCGTCGTAACTACCCCGTAGTAGGTCGTTTCCGTTATTTTTTTGAGCATATTGGCGAATTTTTCCGTCAATACTTTTTTGCTATGGATAGAGAAGAACTTCCTTTCAATCGAGCAGATCGCTCATGGGTATATCGCGCAGCAAAGAAGGTAGATACCACTATTGCCTTTGGCTCAACGCGCCCACTCAACACTCAAGGCGATCCTATTTTTATTAATTGCCCATTTCCTGTTCTCGATAAAGATGTCATGCCATCCCAAGATATCACTATTGGTGAAGGCTTTACCGATATCCCTTACACCACCAACTCTATTATCAATATTTCTGGCATGAGCTTTGGCGCCATATCCAAACCTGCCGTACGTGCGTTATCAAAAGGCGCAAAAGCTGCCGGTATATGGATGAATACCGGCGAGGGTGGATTATCGCCTTATCACCTAGAAGGCGGGTGCGATATTGTTTTTCAAATAGGCACTGCAAAATACGGCGTACGTACAAAAGAAGGAGAGTTATCGGATGATAAATTAAGAGACATTGCTGCGCATTCACAAGTAAAGATGTTTGAAATAAAGATGAGCCAAGGAGCTAAACCCGGAAAAGGTGGCATACTACCCGGAGGTAAGGTCACCGAAGAAATCGCAAAAACACGGGGAATAGAAGTTGGCGAAGACTCTATAAGCCCTAATGGTCATGAGGATATTCATTCTGTAGATGATTTGCTCGATATGATTGAGAGGGTAAAAAAAGCTACAGGTAAACCTGTTGGCTTTAAAACCGTCGTGGGACACTTACATTTTTTCAATGAGCTATGTGAAAAAATTCACGAGCGCGGCCTGCAAAGCGCCCCCGACTTCATCACCCTCGACAGCGCCGACGGCGGCACTGGCGCAGCACCTCAACCCTTAATGGATTATATGGGCATGGATATTCAAGAAAGCTTACCACTCGTTATAGATATACTAATCGCTTATGGCTTAAGAAATCGGATCAAAATTATTGCGTCGGGGAAATTATTAGTTCCAGGTAAAATTGCTTGGGCCTTAGCCGCAGGTGCCGACTTTATTACCTCAGCCAGAGGCTTCATGTTCGCTTTAGGCTGTATACAAGCCCTGCAATGCAATAAAAACACTTGTCCTACAGGTATTACTACCCACAAAAAATCCTTACAAGAAGGTCTTGTACCGGAGGATAAAGCCAAAAGAGTCGCTAATTACGCGAATAAAGTACTTTACGGTGTGGGGCTCATTGCCCATTCGTGTGGCGTAAAAGAACCTCGTGCGCTAAACCGTAAACACGTACGTATTATCCAACACAATGGCCGCTCTACACCCTTTGAAGAAATATATCCTACGCCTAGTATAAAAACAGAGTATGTGAAAATAGTGGAATCGAATTAAGAAAGATTAAGTGAGAAAGGCATACACAAGAATTAAAAAACCCCTGCTAGTTAACTAGCAGGGGTT